>CAZNJW010000012.1:0-28344 GCA_964573455.1 uncultured Anaeromyxobacteraceae bacterium
GGAACTCTTTCTGCGCTGGTTCGAGGCCTCGGCAATGCTGCCGTTCTTCCGGGTCCACTCGGCCTACTTCACGCCAAGGCGTGAACCGTGGTGCTACGACGACGAGACCCTGAACATCACCAGGATTCACCTGAAGAGGCGTTACTCGCTTCTGTCGTACTGGTACACGCTCGCGGCGGCTGCCGCGCGAACCGGCAGAACCCTGGTCAGACCGATGTACATGGAGGACGCCCGGATGGTGGACGTGGACGACCAGTTCATGGTCGGCCATGCCCTGATGTCGGCCCCAATCCTTCAGAAGGGCAGTGTCGGAAGGCAGGTCAGGCTGCCGGCGGGAAACTGGTACCACTGGGAGACCGGTTCCATGTTCAACGGCGACACATCCGTGGAAGTTTCGGCGTCGCTGGCCGAGATGCCGATGTTCGCACGCGGTGGTTCGGTCGTCCCGGTAGACGAGAACGGCCGGATCGAACTGCGTGTTTTCCTGCCTTTGAATGACGGGCCGGGTGCGGGCGGCGAGCTTTACCGGGACGCGGGAGATGGATACGGAGCCTCGCTTCTTGAAACCTTCGCCGTGGTTCGACAGGGCAACGTGGTCACGCTGACAAGGAAGGCGACAGGAGAGTTCCGTCCCGAAACCACGGAAATGCTGCTGCGAGTGGTCGGAGTTCACGCCGACGTCCACGTGGATGGACGCCCGCAGGACAAAAACGATCGTTCGATTCCCCACGATTTCTCGACCATCACGATCAACCTGGAATAGTCCTACCGACGAATACGAACCGGAAGGAAATGCTGACGGGAAGGGATCCGGAAATCACTCAATAACGATCGTTTCCATCATCGCGGTACCGGTCGTCTTTTTCGCCGCTTCCGTTCCCTCGGTGATAGTCATTTCGGTGCTGCCTTCCATGCGGTAGGTGATCGGGTTTCCGGCGAACATCTTGGCGATGCCCTGCTGAACCTTGGGCAGTTCCTCAATCACGCCCTCGCGGTCGTGAAGACGCTTTGACTGGAAAACCGACTTCAGGCTGAACCCGTCACCCGACATGCCGACATCGAACCTGGTGTGGTACTTGTGCCCGGCCTTGTTGTCGTTCGCAAGCAGGGATGGATTCAGATCCATCTTGTCCGTGACGGTCAGAGCCTTCGAACGGCTGCCGAAGAACGCGCGGGTGACCTTTTCGCCGCCAAACTTCGGATCGAGCTGCATGGTGATGAACGCCAGCGTGTAGTTCGGCGCGAAGTAGCGGACCGTCCACCAGCGCCTTGACCACTCGGAGGTCAGGCGGTTGTTCACCATGTGATCAACGTAACCGGCGCCCTTCATGCGGACGGTCTTGCCTTCCCAGGTCATCTCGGCCTCGAAGTCGCCGCGGGGCATGTGGAAGAAGTGGTAGAAGTACTTGTCCTTCTTCTCGGTCAGGAAGGTCTTTCCATCGTAAAACTTGTACCCGTTCGGGTACCAGCCCTTCATCGTCAGGTCCAGTTTCAGGCCGTTGTCATTGACCTTGATCGAAAGGTTGCGGCCCTTCAGAGTCATCTCGTTCGGACCGATCTTGATCATTCCCTTCGACGCGTCGTCACTGAACTCACCAACCTTGTGCTCGGCAGACCAGTGTTTTGCCTGCTGGCCAGGGTAGGTAATCGACATGCTCAGACCGGAGCTTCCCTCGATCACGCCGATATTGGTCAACAGGAAGTTGATGTAGATCTCGTGGCCTTCGGTTGACTGGAGAATCGCGGTCCAGCTCTCGGTGTAGTACTTGGCCTTGTGTTTGTGATGCATGAAATCCGCGGTGGTCGTGGGGCGCATCGCCTCGCCTTCCGAGTTGACGATCACCTTTGCAGCGGCATTAATCGGGATCAACGCCGCAACCAGCACGATAGCGGTCAGGAAACGTCTCATTTTTTCTCCTTCCACAAAAAGGCTCGGCATTATACGAATCGATTTCTTTAATTTGCGGCGGCCGCGACCGGTTCCGTCGTGCATCCCTTGGCCGTGAACGTGCCAACGAATACCCAGGAATCCATTACCGAGTCGTCGTTCATGTCGTTGTCGGGCTGGACGCCTTCCGCGACGGTGAGGATGTTGTAAAGAGTATCGATCAGGATGTAGGTGTTCTGGGCGTCCTCGACCGTCACAATGCCTTCCAGCGTGCCGCCCGAGATCTTCGTGCCGTCCGCCGAGATGGCGCCGGTGATGATGACGTCACGGATCGGAATGGATACCGGATCGGATCCATCCATCGGTATTGTCACGACGAATCTGGCCACGGGATCGTTAAAGGTGAAGGCGCCCGATGCGGCAGTAAGGGAAGCCTCGACGGTCGAAGATCCTTCACTGAAGGTGTAGGAAGAATCTCCCTTCTCGCCGACGCCGAACCGAACCGTCAGGATGCCGGTCTCGCGGTTGTCGTCCTCGGCAGACATCAGCACGTTGATCGTGCCCTTCCCCATCTCGGTTTCGATGGTCTCGTTAACGAGTTGCTTGAAACCGACCAGCGGGTCGCCGAGCAGCAACGTGTCCATAACCCATGATTTGCCATCGAAACTCTCGAGCGTGGTACCGCCGCCCTGGCAGTTGCAGGTGCACTCGATGGGTTCCTCTTCCTCGTTTCCCTGGTACAGAGGCTGCCCGGGAACGGCATGGGTCCCTATGTTCGTGTAGTATTCGTCAAGGCCGCAGGCGCTGACTGTGATCAGTGCCATCGCAGCGGCGCAGGCCATCAAGTGCATCGAAACTCTCATGACGTTTCCTCACAAAATCCCGGATGGATTATAGGCGCTTTGGAACAAGTGCAAACTGATTTTTGACACACCGCGCCGTCAGTCGGACCACTGGATGGCCGACGAAACTGGTCCAACCGGCCTTTCGCGCCGACACAGATACATCTCACCGTCAGGCATCGAAACGACCGCCTCGCAGTTGTCGGCGAGCCACGCGCAGTCGTTGCTGCTGAAGAACCTGCCGGCGCCCGTGCCGCAGTTCTGATAGGACTTGTGGTACCAGAGGCAACCACGCTCGCGAAGCGCCTTTTCAAGATCAAGCCACTGGCCCTTCTCCCACGACCAGAGGCGTTCGATCGGGTGAAGCCTCATGGTTACATTTCGTTCTCCGAGATCGACATCCATCTTGAAAGTCTTGAAATTGTTCGGTTCGATCGGTTCCATGCCGATCTGCCGAGGCGTCACCGGGCCCCAGTAATACATGAAACTGGACACCTGATCGACCGGAGTGGCGTAGAAATCGACACACTGGGTGGCCGAACGGTCCTCGCGCATGACATCGACCACCTTCTGCGCCTGAAGCTCGTAGGACATCCCATGCCACGTCATCGGGCGTGCCGCGTCCCACACCAGGGAACTGGTCGACGGCAGTGAGAACAAAACGCCCGTCATCACGGCCATCGAAAGGACGAAAGGCGCCACAATCGCGAATGACGCGGATGGCCGCAACCTGACCGCCGCGGCGGCGATCATCATCATCAGAAGTGGTGCCATCAACGCCATGTGGGTCGGTTCCCACCAGATCATCCACACCGTCAGGGCCATGACACAGGTCATGCCACCGAAAAGAGTCATCAGGAAGCGGCCGGAACGGGCACGCCGGAGCCCGGTGACGATCGGGAAGGCGATGGCAATCCATCCAGCGCCAAGCGGCAGTCCACTGATGGCGGCCACCATGTCTTCAACGAATCCCGGATAGATGCCGGACCCCTGTTTTCCCGAAAAATCCGAGAAGAAATAGGGCATGAAAGGAAGGAAAAAGACAGCCAGAACCGCGGCCGCGACAGCAATCGCCTTCAAACGCCCGACGCGCCCTTCGGGGATACGCAGAGCGGCGACGGCCATCCAGAGGAACAGCACAAGGAGCCCTACAAGCGTGGTGTAGTGTGTCCAGATTGCCAGACCGCCGAACACCGCCAGCGCGGCCACGTCGCGTCTGCGGCCGCCGGACGCGAGGCGCCATGCGTGCGGCAGAAGCATCACCATGAAAAAGGAGGCCAGCGAGTATGGCCTCATCACATGCGAGTTCGATACCATGAACGGATGGACCGCGACCAGGGCCGAGGCAAGCAACGCCGTTCTCGGTCCGAAGATCATACGCGACGACCGCCAGACAGCCATAACAAGCAGGACGCCTGTAAGACAGGTAAGACTCCTGGTCCAGGCCAGGCTGGTGTCGTTGATCATGTACACGAAGTGCTGAAGCGTCGTGAACAGGGGAGGCTCGTGCATCACCTCGCGGCCGTGGAACATCAGATCCATCAGGGGAAGCCGTTCGACGGCCCCCCATTCCGACTCCTCGACGACCCAGGTTCCAAGCTTGAAAACGCGCGCGAACAAGGCGACGGCCATCACCGCCGCGAACGCATACACCTCGCGCCGCTCGAGTCCGCGGTCAAACCACGACACGCGCCTTTCGCGATACCACGACACAATCCCGCGCCGGTTCAAGATGACCGCCGCCCCCAGAAACAGAGGCGCCAGCACAGCGAAAAGAACAAGCGACAGCCTGTGTCCCCAGGGACGGTCGGAAGCGGTGATGCCATCGGCCGGATCCACGAACGGTGTCCAGCATTCAAGAGATTCCTCCACCCGCTCGCGGTCGTAGACCATTCCTTCGAAGCATGTAGTACCTTTCGCCCCAGCCTCGGCCGCGGGTTCGTCAACCTGTCCGGCTTCCGGCGACGAGACGAAACGATCCCTGGCGATGTAATAAAGCCGGGAGAATCCGACCGTGAAATGAACCGTGATGATCCCGGCAAGGACAAGGATCAGGACGATATCCGGGAAATACTTCCTCATCGATTCACAGGTCGACCGGAGCGTTGCGAACCTCGATTGAGACTCGCTCATCGCCCGGGTCCTCGAAGACGGCCCGCGCGGACGAGTCGTCGAGAAGCAGCCAGGCCATGAATGCAGTGGTCCAGGTTGCCGCGAGCTGCATGGACAGGGCCTGATCCATGTATGTGAAGACCTCCCAGGACTGGTCGCTCTGACGCGCGCCCTCGCCGCAGCAGTCGGCGTAGCTGTCGGTGATCTTGCAAACGTCGCCAAACGACATGTGACCGGTGTCCTGAACCTCTGCCTTCCAGGAGGGACCTCCGAGCCGGGCAAAGTCCTGCCGGATCAATTCATTCCCGATCGACATGATCATCGCGTCCTCGACCGCCAGGACCGTCAAAACCGGCTTCGTGTTCTGCTCGGGCTGAACCAGATAGTAGAAAGCGGCGAAAGGCGCCGCGTGCAGAACGGCGCCCTTGACTCTTGAGTCGGTTGTGGTGACCAGCCCCGAAGTCACGGCCCCAAAGCTGTGGCCGAACATCGCGACACGGTTTTCGTCAAAACGACCGCGCACGGCGGTCGGAACGTCCGGGTTTTCGGGGTCCAGGAACGTGTCCAGCAGGAAAGAACAATCCTGACCGCGGATCTCCAGGAACTCGCCCGACAGACCGCTGCCGGGCTCTCCCCTGAGCGAATCCCAGAGCGTATCCCCGATATGGTCAGCGGCGATCACGGCGATCCCGTGACTTACGAGCCGCTCGACGATCGAGACGTTCGATGTGCGCAGGCAAGCGGAGCAATGCGAGTAGATGACCAGCGGCCATTTGCCCGGACCCGGTTTGGCGTCCTGGACAGAGTGGACCGTGGTGGTCATGCACTCGGAAGGGGACTCGAACAGAGGCGCGGTCAGTTCCTTCTCCTCGGCACTGAACAGATCAGTCAGCGGGCCGCCGCGTTCGAACTGATCGCGGACCGCCTCGGTGGCCGGGTACCAGATCCCGACCGGAATGGTTCTGGCCCTTGCCACATCGGTCAGTTCAAGACGCATGTAGCCCACGGTGTAAGGACCGAAGCCGGCGTAATCTGCCGGCTGCGAGCCACACCCTGAGAACATGACGGCGAGCAGACCGACAACCGGAACAACCAACAATAATTGTCTCATGCGCCCCCCGGATTCATTCAGAATGGTTCAACGATAGGGAACCCGCACGAACACGTGGCCAGGCCGGCACCTTCGACCGTGCACCCCGCCCCCTCGCCGCCGCAGAAGGCGGCACAATCGACCGTCGAAGACGATCCATTGCCCCCGCACATTACAAGCCAGTCCCCGTCGCACCATGTGTTCGATGTCGTGCGCCGAGCCAGAAGGCACTCGTCCATCGCCGGCTGGTTTTCCCATGTGAGGGGGTCGTTCCTGTCGGAACAATTGGTCCAACCCGGACCGTATTCGGTACATGTCTGACGGGATGTGCATTCGATGATCCAGTCCGGGGGGATGTGTTCCCACCTGACCGCCCACTGCGCCTTGTAGTCGGGATCGTTCATCCTTGAACAGCACTGAATCAACTCGGCCCATGACTCGAGGGCATAGTCCATGGTCACGCATCCCGCTTCGGGACAGGAACCGCAATCCACATCGGGAGCGCCGCAGCCGGTCACAATCAGCGCGACACCCGCTGCCGTCAGAAGGAAACCACGAATCACGAAACACCCCGATTCAAAATGACGTCAAGAATTATCGACGGGCTCGCCGTCAAACGCAACACACCCGTCCCTGTCCCCGTCCCTGATTCCCAGCTTCGAGACGCGTTGAATACGAATGACGTTGGGAATACAATAACTAAGTCTTTAGATGGTGTTCGGAGGTCAATATGTCCAGGATAAGCCAAAATCCAATATTCATCGCGCTGTCGTTTCTGATGGCCATCACTGTTGCGGGCTGCTCGGACTCTCCGAATCCGCAGGACACACTTGATCCCGACGTTGGCGATGTCCTCGCATGGGACACGGTCGAACAGACCGACACAGTGAATGAAACCGTGATTCGCGACGGACTTGATGATGCGCAGCTCCCCGACATCCTTGATGATCTGCCGGTGGACACAACTCCGGACATCGTCGACACGGACATCGTCGAAACGGACATCGTCATCGAGTGTCCCGGCAACTACACCTGTGATTGTGACTCGGCCGACGACTGTCTGTCCGGGCTCTGCGTGCAGACGATGCAGGGGTCAATCTGTTCGAAACAGTGCGGCGCCGGCTCGGAGTGCCTGGACGGCTGGGCATGTACGATCGTCAGCCAGACAGGCAGCGACGCGGTATACGGATGCGTGGACATGTTCCCGGATCTCTGCAAGCCATGCCGTGCCGACGCGGACTGTATCCCGGCCATCGGCGGCGGAAACCGAATCTTCAAGTGCATCAATCAGGATGAAAACGGCAGCTACTGCGGGGCCGAATGCGTCGAGGATCGCGAATGTCCGGAAGGATTCATATGCGAGGACTTCGGCGAAGGAGAAACAGTCTATACACAGTGCGTTCCACAGGACGGAACGTGTGAATGCACGCCACGCTACCAGACGTCTGGATTCCTGACGAACTGCGCCATCTCCAACGAGTTCGGCGTCTGCCAGGGAACAAGAACCTGCTCGACCGAGTGCGACGCCGACACCGCCGAGGTCGAAACATGCAACCAGGCGGACGACAACTGCGACGGAATGACGGACAACAACGTGCCGCCGCAGGAATGCCCGCTGACCAACACCATCGGCACCTGTACCGGTTCGACCGTCTGCGTCAGTGGGGAACTGCTGTGCCAGGGTGCATACGCGCAGGCCGAGGAATGCAACAACGAAGATGACGACTGCAATGGGACGACCGACGACGGTCTCGGAGAAACAACCTGTGGTGTCGGCGAGTGCGTCCACAACATCCTCAACTGTGAAAATGGCGGAATCCAGACCTGCGACCCGCTGGAAGGCTCTGTCGCCGAGGAGTGCGACGGACTTGACAACGACTGTGACGGCACGACCGACAACGGTTTCGTCGATACCGACCTTGACAGTCTGCGTGATTGCGTGGACCCGGACGACGATGGGGATGATGTCATCGACGACCTCGACAACTGCCCGCTTGACCGCAATCCCCAGCAGGAAGACATGGACGCGGACACTATCGGCGACGTCTGCGACGACGATCGCGATGATGATGAAATCGAAAACGATCTGGACAACTGCCCAAATAAATTCAATCCGTTACAGACTGACGCCAACAGCAATGGAATCGGCGACGACTGCGAGGACGACTGGGATACCGACGGTATCGTGAATGATGAAGACAATTGCCCGTGGGCCTCGAATGTCGGACAGGAAAATCTGGACCTGGACGATGCCGGCGACGCCTGCGACTGCGACATCGACGGCGACCTGTTTGCAAACACCGGAAAGGACAAGGGTAACGTCAACTGCCCCGCCCCCGTTCCTTTCGACAATTGCGTAACCGTGTACAACCCGACGCAGCAGGATCGCAACAGCAATGGCATCGGCGACGCGTGCGAGGACGACTGGGACTCCGACGGCATCAAGAATGACGTCGATAACTGCCCATGGATCGCGAATGCCACCCAGGACAACCTTGATGAAGACCTCTGGGGTGATAAGTGCGACTGTGACATCGACGGCGACGACGTGTACAACACCGGGTTCGATAACAACAACGTGGCCTGCCCGGTCCCAATCCCGGCGGACAACTGCCGGACCGTTTACAACCCGCTGCAGGAGAACATGGACGGTGACGCCAGCGGCGACGAATGCGACTGCGACATCGACGGCGACGGCGACCAGAACGCCAATCCCGGCTGCACCACCGACTCGGACTGCGCCCCGTACAACCCTGCGGTGTTCCATGGCGCGACCGAGAAGTGCAACGACGTCAACGACGACTGCGACGGTGAGACGGACGAGGGATGCGACGACGACGATGACACCTTCTGCGACATCACGATGACGATCGTGGGCACTCCACAGACCTGCACGATGGGTGGAGGAGACTGTAACGACAACAACGCCGGCGTGTCACCCGGACGTGGCGAAACGTGCAACGGCGTCGACGACAACTGCAGCGGAACCACCGACGAGGGTCTCGGATCCACGACGTGCGGCGTCGGAGTCTGCCTGCACACGGTTCAGAACTGCGTCGGTGGCGAATCCCAGATCTGCGACGCGATGTTCGGATCGGTCGATGAGGTCTGCGACAGCAAGGACAATGACTGCGACGGCCAGACCGACGAGGGCTGCGATGACGATGGCGACGACTTCTGCGACTCATCGATGGTACTGTCCGGCATACCGTCGGTCTGTCCCAACGGCGGAGGCGACTGCGACGACAATTCGCTTCAGATCAAGCCGACGGCCATCGAAAAGTGCGACAACATCGACAACAACTGTGATCAGGACACGGACGAGGGATGCGACGACGACGGCGATGGATACTGTGACGCCGCGATGACGATCACGGGAACGCCGACCATCTGCCCGAACGGCGGTAACGACTGCAACGACCTCGTCGCTGCCAGGAACCCGGGTGCATCGGAAACCTGCAACGGCGTGGACGACAACTGCAACGGTTCGACCGACGAGGGCCAGGGCACCGTCACTTGCGGCCTTGGCGTGTGCAACCACACCATTCAGAAGTGCGTGGGCGGAGAGGTTCAGACATGTGACCCGATGCAGGGTGCCACTGCCGAGAGTTGCGACGGGCTGAACAACGACTGCGACGCGGAAACCGACGAGGGCTGCGATGATGACGGCGACGATTACTGCGACAACGCGATGAGCGTCACTGGAACTCCGGCCGTGTGTCCCAACGGCGGAAACGACTGCAACGACGCGGCGGCTGCCGTCAACCCGGGAGTGGCCGAAAAGTGCAACAACATCAACGACGACTGTGATGCATCGACCGACGAAGGCTGCGACGATGACGGCGACGACTGGTGCGACGCGTCCATGACGACCGTTGGAAACCCGACCGTATGTCCGAACGGCGGAAACGACTGCAACGACTCGACAACCGCGGTGCGGCCGGGCGCGACCGAGACCTGCAACAACGTCGACGACAACTGCAGCGGAATCACCGACGACAACGTGGCGGCGGCTCGCGACACCTGGGAGCCGAACGAATCCTGTTCGGACACTCAGGACATTGGCGACGTGACCAAGGGCACTTCCGGCGTGACCTATCAAGGCAAGATCTACCCCAGTGGCGACAAGGACTATTTCTACGTCGACCTGTTTGAGGGCTCGGGCATCGACTGTATCCCGTGGACCGACCAGGACTTCCGAATCATCGTGAACCTGGTTCCGCCGACGGGCGCGGACTGCGTTGACCTCAGGGCCATCATCTACGACACCGGCTGCAGCGAACTCGCCAGGACAACCTCAACGGGATGCGCCGCCAAGCAGGTAACCTGGGATTGGGACGGCCAGTGCGGCTCGAACGATGACCACAGCTTTATCATTGCGGTTATCGGCGCTTCGACAAACGACTGGGAGTGCATGGGCTACACGATCACGGTCACGATGGACCAGATCTGACCTTTCCGGCATCATGCAGGCGCCCCTGCCATCCGCCACAATGTTTCAGGCCATCAAACCCTGATTTTTCGACATGTTGCACGCATGATAATGACGGGTTCGCCCGCACGATCTATTATTGACCGTTGCGTATAAACCTCTGGGTCTTCCGGACGACTGGCATGGAATATCTGGCAATCACGGCGATCGTGATCGCCGTCATACTGGGCGGCGTCACAACGATACTGGGTCTGCTGCTCAACAACACCCAGATGAAGCTTAAACAGGCACTGGCCCAGCGGTGTGACGAGCCTCCACAGAGCGAAACCGACGCGAAGCTGGCCAGACTGACTGAGGAGCTGCGCCGTGCCGAGTTTGACTTCGAACAACCGATCAAGGCCGGTGATGTCATTCTCCTCAGACTCACACTTTTCAGTGACAGGCTGTCCTCAATCAGGCTGACCGGGCACAAAATCACAAACAGTCCGAAAGATGTCAGCTTCGATTCGTTGCTTGAAGGCGTCCATCCAGACGATCGTTCGATGCTCAGAAACTCGTTGATCGATTCGGTGACCAGACAGAGACCGATTGAGCTGGTCTACCGGGTCATGGACCAGGGACAGGAGCGCTACTACCACCTTAGAGCGAAGACAGTCCCGGGAAGGGAACCGGCCGCTGTCGATCTGCTCGGTGCCGTGGCCGAGATCACCTCGCTGATCAACGCGCACAGGGAGCAGTCGGAGTCGCTGCGCACCCTGGAGGAGATCCAGGAACTGTCTCCGTTCGGAATCTGGGCGGTTGGCCCGGACAACGTGATGACTGTCTGGAACCCGGCCATGGAGAAGATGACCGGGATTCCTTCCGACAAGGTGATCGGTTTCGCCATAAATACGATTCAGAATCAGGTTTTCCCCGAGATGGTGCGGGTTCCGGCGGAAGGGGAGACTCCAACCAGGGTCTACAGAACATCAATTACCTTTGAGGATGGAACCAGACATTTCCGCGTTGCACGTGTCGTCACCGAAAATGATGGTTTTCCGAGCCACACCTTCGGCATCGTGGACTGGGAGACGCAGGGCTCCAGTTCGACCAGATCGGTCGAGATGGAGACACTTGGAAGGTTGACCGCGGGATTCGCCCACAACTTCGCGAACCTGATTCAGATTGTGATGGGATACACCGACATAGTGATGCAGGACCTGAACGACGGTCAAAAAAGCACTCCAGCACTGATGCTTGACGACATCGGCCAGATCCAGGGCGCGGCGGTCAAGGCTGATGAACTGGTACGGCAGATGCTCGCTTTCTGCAGTCCCGACTCGCTCAACAGCACCAGATGCGAGTTGAACCAGGTTATCCGCAGGTTCATAGGCCTCGCGCGGCGGGTCCTTGGCGAGGATACTGTTGTTCGTTTCCATCCTCAGCACGAGACAGCTCACGCGCTGTCCGACCCGGGCATCGTGGAGCGAATCGTGCTGCGCCTGGTGTTGAGACTGAAGGAAACCCTGCCGGAAGGCGGAGTCGTGGCACTTTCTACAGCCGCCGTAACAGTGGATCCCGACTGGCCGATGGAAGATCTGGAACCCGGCGACTATGTCAAGCTGTCGATCTCGACCAACACGACCGGCTGGGGACGTGAACCGCAGGACCATGATGGTGCCGACAGTGTTACGGTTGCTCAGATGCTCGCCTCGGTCGGTGGTAGTCTCAATCTGCACGAGTCTCCTGACCTGGGAACGACGGTCTCTCTCTATTTCAAGGCAGCCCCGGCAACCGTCACCGCCGTGACCGGCAACGAAATCCCGCTGGTTGACCGTGACCAGCTTTCAAGCGGCGCCGCCAGGATTCAGCATAATGGCAGGCATTCCATCCTTGTCGTTGAGGACGACGCACCGGTCCGCAGATTGACCGCCAAGGCACTCTCGATGGCCGGATACGACGTGATCGAGGCGGCGGACGGAAACGAGGCGCTCTCAGCGTTCAACGCCGATCCCGAAAGGGTCGACCTGCTGATCACCGACGTGATCATGCCTGGACTGAACGGTCGACAGGTGGCTGATGAACTGCGCCGATTCCGACCAGAGCTGCCGGTTCTTTTTTGCAGCGGCTACAGTTCGGATCTCCTGAAGAACGAATACATGTTAAATATACAGGGTCTTGTGATTCAAAAGCCCTACAGGTCGACAGACCTGATCGCTGCGGCGGCCAGACTTCTGAACGCGCCGTCCGCGCGAACTCACGAGACAACAGGCGAAAACTGATACTCCCTACCCAGTGAGGAAGTCATGAAAATAGGGTTGCTGGCCGGATCAATGCTGTTCGTGTGTGCGTGCTCGGGCAGCATGGCCCCGTCGAACGTGCTCCAGAGCAAGGACGACGGACCGATCGTCGTGGTGCCGCCTTCACTCAGCGCAGCGACGTGGGAAAAGGATCGGGCAGCCACCTGGGCCGAGGTCGACAGGCTGGTCGATGAACAAAAGTACCAGTCAGCCCTGCAGATTGTCGAAGAAATCGTCACCGCGGCCAGACAGCAGGGCGACGCTCCGGAACAGGTCAGGGCGCTCATCCGCCGCGTCAGTCTTGAGATTTCGCTGGATCGCAACGAAGACGCGGTCAACCATCTGATCGGCAGCGTGGAAACGTGGCCACAGGATCTGATTTCCAGAACCCTGTTGGGTCTGTATCTGGCCGAATCCCTCAACAACTACAAAAACTTCTACTCCTGGGAAATCAACCAGCGTCCAACCCGTGAGGATGCGGATCTGAAGGATGTTAGAACCTGGTCCGCGGATCAGATTTCCGACCGGGTCATGTCCATCCTTTTTGAACTCTGGAGCTGGAGGGACGCACTTGTCGACGTGCGGACCGAAACAGTCAAAGAGTTTATCAGGCCGGACACGTACCCTGACAAGGTACGCGGGACGCTCGCGGACTCGGTCGCATACATGCTGACCGACAAGCTGGCCGACTCGTCGTTGTGGACTCCGGCCGAGTCGAATGGCCTCTGGAGGCTGGACATCGAAAAGCTGATGGCACCGGCTGCTCGCGCCCCGCTGTCGGCGCCCCCCGCAAATAATCACCCGCTCGAAACCCTTTCGCTGATCCTCAGGGATCACCAGGCCCTCAAGGAATCCCGTGGTTTGACGGATTCGGGCTTCGACGCCCGACTGGTGCTAATTAATACACTTTCCTCCCATTCCGGTTCCCTGCCCGGATGGAACACCTACCTGATCGAATGGCTTACGAAGCGTCTTGAGAAAAAACCCGACTTCGACTGGTGGGCCGAGGGCATGTATGTACTAGCCGACATGACCCGTAACGTCGACAAGGACGACAGCCTGATAACTGCCCGCAGGATAGCGCTCGAATGCGTGAAGGGCCGACCGGATTCGTACGGGGCCAGCCGATGCAGGAATCTCGTGACCCAGATCGAAGCGCGTCAGATAGGGTCTCTTTCATCCCGCGCCAACGCCAGACCGGGGCAGGAGTTCATCTCCGTCTCGGTCAGAAACGTGGACCACCTCTGGTTCAAGGCCTGGAAGGTCGACTACGGCAAGGCTCTGTCCGGCCCGAAGGTCAGGGATCCCCAGAACGCCATCATCGAGAGTTTCCGAAACACCACATCCCTCCAGAAGCCCGATCTGACCTGGGACATTCCGGTCACCGATCCCGGCAACTTCCGTGACCATGCGCTCAGACTGGCGCCACCAATCAAGGAAAAGGGCGCCTGGGTGATACAACTTTCGGCAAACCGTGAATTCTCGAAAGAGGACAACGTCATCCAGAACATCCTGGTGTATCTGGACGGGCCGATCGTCGTCACGCAGTTCGATCCGTCCGGTTACGACCGCACGATACACGTGCTTGACGGCGAATCAGGTGGGCCGGTCGCTGGCGCAAAAATCCGACTCTTCTCTGTGTCCTGGCAAAGAGGCGAGGCGGCGTTGAACAAACTTGCCGACGCGGTCACCGATCAGTTCGGCGAAGCCAGGATAAAGATCAACGAAGTGAACGGACGCCGAATCCTTGGCGTCGTGGACCAGGACGGATTGACGTGGCCGATGAACGCCCCGTACAATTTCGGCAACGTCTGGAGATACGGCGTCACAAAGCGACAGACACTGATCTACACCGATCGCAGCATTTACCGTCCGGGCCAGAAGATTCTCTTCAAGGTTCAGGAATTCACCAGGAACTCCGATACCGACGTGCCGTGGTCGCCCCTGGAAGGCGCAACCGCGCTTGTGGAGCTGCGGGACGGCAATTACGAAGTCGTCGCATCGAAACGCGTGAAGACGAATGCGTGGGGTTCGGCGTCGGACGAATTCGAGATCCCGCAGGGCAAGATGCTGGGAGCCTGGAGCATACAGGTTAACCAATCAGCATCCACTATGGTCAGGATCGAAGAGTACCGTGTCCCGTCATTCACGGTCGAGGTCGACAGCCCCGAAGGTCTGCGCCTGAACAGCAGGGCCGTGGTGTCCGGCAAGGCTGATTACTTCTTCGGTCTGCCGGTATCGGGGGGCAGGGTCTCCTGGAAGGTTCAGCGTCAGGAACGCTGGCCCTGGTGGTGCTGGTACAGACAGGCCAGAACCGAGGTGATCGCCACCGGTGTCGAGCAGACCGATGACAAGGGTGTGTTCAAGGTCGATTTTCTGGCCGAGGCCGGCGAAAAGCCTCAGGGCGACGATATCCCTGAATTCGTGTTCGTTGTGGACGTGGACGTGACCGACGAGGCGGGCGAGACTCACTCGACGTCCAGAGCCTTCAACATGGGCTGGGCCGCTGTGAAGGCACTTGCCAGCACGCAGAAGGGATTCTTCGATGCCGGCAGTCCGGTCGATGTTTCCGTATCCAGGATGGACCTGAACGGCAACCCGGCACCTGGCAAGGTCGACTGGAAACTGTTCAGGATAGCCGATCCCGAAAAACCCCAGCTTCCCTCCGATGTTCAAAACGCGCCTGTCGGATTCCCCGGGTTCAGGGGTGACTTCGACAGTTACTACGATCGGACCAACAGCTATTCTCCGGACGAAATGGTCCGGATGAGACCGGATGGCACCAGGAAGGCAACGGGCACGCTCGATGTCGGCGACGGCGGCAGCGCCGATCTCGCGCTCGGTGCACTCGAAAGCGGGTTCTGGCGACTCAGATACACGGTCAAGGATCAGTACGGCCAGAGTTGGTCCGGGTCGTTCGACTTCAACGTGGTTTCTCCCACCGCCCCTACGACACTTCCCATACTGCTGAAGGCTCAGGCCGGTTCGTATGAAGTGGGCGACACTATCAGGCTGGCCGTGGGTTCCGCCTTCAAGGGACAGCACGCCATCCTGAACGTGAGTGATCGCTCGGGGCTGGTCGAGACGCGAAGGCTTAAACTCGGGTCGGGCACCGACATCATCAACTACAAAGTGAGCAGGGCCGCGCGTGGCGGGCTCCAGTTCAATCTGATGGCCTACCGGGACTACCAGAACCTGAGTCAGGTCGTTCACGTGTCGGTTCCCTGGTCCGATCGGCTGCTGAAGGTGTCGATCGACAAATTCCGCGACAAGGTGACCCCCGGCGGGCGCGAGACGATTTCGTTCAGGGTCGCCGACCCCTCGGGACGTCCGGTTCCCGCCGCCGAGGTGCTGGCGTGGATGTACGACCGGTCGCTGGACGACCTGGCGCCGCTTTCGGTTCCTGACATGATGAGCCTGTGGCCCGGGATTCAATACATATTCAGCGTCTCCGACAACCTGACGATGGCAGCGGGGCTGTACACCCAGCACGACGGCTTCAAGGTCAAGTACGTCTCGGTTGTCAGCTATGAGCCGGACGGTCTTGTGTACCTCGATGTCTGGCGCAGGCACTGGGGCAGGCGCGATATCGGTTACGCACAGACGATGATGACCGGTGGGGCCGGCAGGATGACGGCCAGTGCCCCGGCGCCTATAAACCAAGTAATGTCGGACAGTGCGGAACAGGAAGACGGTCTGGTTCGGACCAAGGCGGCCAAGGCGGCCGAGGCAGCACCCTCGGATACGGCGAATGGCCTTGGGAAGCTGGATGGTGACAAGGCGGCTACGGCACAGGGCGGAACCGACGTCAGGTCGAATTTCGCCGAGACCGCCTTCTTCATGCCGCACCTGCTCACCGGCGTCGACGGCGTAACCACGCTCGAGTACGAGGTTCCAGACTCGATCACGACCTGGAAGATCCTGGCCAGCGCATCGACAAAGGACATGCGTTCCGGGCGGGCCGAAGGCCGCGTCATCTCGTCGAGGGATCTGATGGTTAAACCCTTCCTCCCGCGGTTCATGCGCGAGGGAGATGTCGTGGTGGTGACGGCGGTGGTGGCGAACACCACCGACACGGAGCTCAGCGGCTCTGTCTCCATCAAGATCGAGGATTCCATTACTGGCGCCGACGTGACGTCGTCATTCGAGCCGGACCGGAAGGAAGCGAGCTTCACCAGCCCGCCCAAGGGCGACACGACCGTCTACTTCAAGGTCAAGGCTCCTTCGAAGCCCGGCCCGGTTTCCTTCAGGATCATCGCCAGGTCGGATTCCCTGTCGGACGGCGAACTGCGCCCGGTTCCGATACTGCCGGGACGCTATCATCTGGTCCAGTCCAGATTCGTCACCCTTCGTGGAAAGGACGGAAAGGACGCGCGCACAGTCGAGTTTAAAGAGATGAACGACAGGGATCCGACGCGCGTCAACGAAAAACTGGTCGTCACGGTTGATGGACAGCTTTTCATGTCCATTCTTTCAGCCCTGCCCTATTTGACCGAATACCCGTACGAATGCGCTGAACAGACCTTGAACCGCTTCGTATCGACCGGGATAGTTTCAAGCCTGTTCGACCGGTATCCCGGCGTCGCGGCAATGGCGAAACGCGCGGCCGACGCCAGGGACACCCAGTTCGAGGCATGGGATCGGAAGGATCCCAACCGCAAGCTCGCGCTTGAGGAAACGCCATGGCTGCGCGAATCGACCGGTGAAGGCAGTTCGCGTTTCTTCAAGGTCCTGGATCCGGCGGTCGCAAAGCGGACGAAGGACGACGCCCTGGCAAAGCTGGAAAAGATGCAGCACGATGACGGCGCATTCCCGTGGTTCCCGGGCGGACCGCCCTCGCAGTGGATGACGCTTTACGTGGTCGCAGGCATGTCCAGGGCGATGGAATTCGGCGTCGAGATCCCGACAGAGATGGTCTCTAACGCGATGTCCTGGACGCACGAATGGTTCCTTCGGATGAAGAGTGAACACCCGGACTGGGTCAGGAATGACTGGGGCAACGCGACCTTCCTGGGATGGGTTCTGTCGAACCTGCCGCAGGAGATGTGGGGTGGATTCACCACGCAGGAGCAGGCGGAACTGCTGAAGCTGTCCTTCGAGAACTGGAAAAAGATGTCGGTCGGCATGAAATCGATGCTGGCGATGACGCTTCATCGCGCGAAGAGGACCGCCGACGCGCAACTGGTGTGGGATTCGGTTATGGACGCCGCCAGGACAGAAAAGGATCGCGGCATGTTCTGGGCGCCCGAGGACCGATCATGGCTCTGGTACAACGACACCATCGAAAACCACGCGCGGGCCGTCAGGACACTTGAGGAGATCGACCCGGACAACAAGGCGATCGACGAACTGGTGCTGTGGCTGTTCATAAACAAGAAGCTGAATCACTGGAAGTCCACCAGGGCGACGGCCGAGGTCCTGTACGCGCTGGCGCATCACCTTGCCGCACAGAACGAACTGGGTGTCCGCGAGATCATCGACGTGAAGGCCGGAGATCGGACCGCACGTTTCGATTTCGACCCGCTCAAGTCCGGCGAGACCCGCGGCCAGATGGTCATCGACGGGCCGGACGTCGACGAATCAAAGATGTCGAAGGTGTCCTTCACTAAGGAGACTCCTGGATGGGCGCTTGCGTCGGCGACATGGCACTTCTCGACCGAAAAACTTCCCGATGAGGGTGACGGCGACCTTCTGAGAATCGACAGGAAGTACTTCTTGAAAAAGAAGACCACTTCCGGCCCGGTGCTTGAGCCGGTCACCGAATCGACGGCAGTCAGTCCCGGCGACGAAGTCGAGGTTCAGATCTCGATTCGCAGCGGTGAACCGGTGGAGTACGTGCACCTGCGCGATCCCCGCCCGGCCGGCTTCGAGCCGGTCAAGTCGGTGTCCGGTTACAACTGGAATTTCGGAATCTCTTGGTATGAAGAGGTCAGGGACAGCGGCGAAAACTTCTTCTTCGAGAGTCTGCCCAGGGGCGAGTACACGTTCAGATACAGTATCCGCGCAGCTCTGGCAGGCGACTTCAAGGCGGCTCCCGCGACAATCCAGCCGATGTACGCGCCCGAGTTCGCCGCCTACTCTGCTGGCCGCATAATCAGTATCGAGCCGCGACAGGAATAGTCCCGGTCACAATTTCAGGATTAACCGCCACAGGTCTTCGATGCCGTCTCCGGTTCGCGCGCTGACAGCGAGGATATCACTGCCGAACTGGGCACCGAGCTTCTTCATCTCGGACTGACGGCGGCTGGGGGAGAGCTTGTCGGACTTGGTTCCGACGAGGATGAAGCGACGCCCCGCCCCGCGCAGCCACTGGACCATCGCTATGTCGCTGGCCTGTGCGGGAATCGTTGAATCGACAAGCACAATGACTACTCGCAGGTTGTCACGACCGGCCAGATAAGGGTCGATGAATGACGACCAGCCGGCCGACTCCTTCTTCGAAACGCGGGCAAAACCGTACCCGGGCAGATCGGCCAGCATCATCGGGATGAACGGCCCCTTGTCCCGGGCAACCTCGATCTCAAAGAAATTGATCGCGGTGGTCATGCCCGGCCGCGACGAAACCCTCGCCATGGCTGTTCCGACAAGCATGTTTATCAGGCTCGACTTTCCGACGTTCGAGCGACCGACAAAGGCCACCTCGGGTCGATCGGTATCTGGAAACTGATCGGGAGAAACTGCCGAAAGAACGAATTTTGTTTTTGTCTTCATGGGTTCGAATTGTACCCGAATTCAAGCGGGACGGTTGCGGGATTGCGTCGAGGTCAGACCTTGTCGAGGACTTCTATCGGCGGCATTGCCTTTCCTTCGAGGTACTTCAGGGAGGCTCCGCCACCGGTGCTGATGTGAGTCATGCGCCCGTCGAGCCCCATCTGCGAGACCGCCGCCGCCGAGTCACCGCCACCGATGACGCTGATCGCCCCGTTTGACGTGGCATCGGCTGCAGCCATTGCGATCGCCCTGGTGCCGGCCGCAAAGTCCGGCTTCTCGAAGACACCCATCGGACCGTTCCACACTATCGTTCCCGCGTTGCGGACTTCGTCGCCGTAAAGCCTTATGGTCGCCGGGCCGATATCCATTCCCAGCAGATTCGACGGGATGTTCACGTCTGACACGACGATGGGCGAACCGGCCGCGAAATCGTCCGTCGCTACATGGTCCACGGGCAGCATGATCTTGTCACCGGCCTTGTCCAGCAGCGCCTTCATATCAGCGACCTGATCCTCCTCGACGAGGCTGTTTCCAACTTCAACACCCTTTGCCTTCAAAAGCGTGTAGGCCATGGCGCCACCTATCAGCACTCGATCGACCTTTCCAAGCAGGGTCGAGATCAGCTTGATCTTGTCCGACACCTTCGCACCGCCCATCACCGCCACGAACGGACGTTTCGGGTTGTCGACCGCTTCCTTCAGGTAACGGATTTCCTTTTCGACCAGGTATCCCGCCACTGCGGCACCGCCCTTCTTCTGGATGGCCTTCGCGGCACCGTACATCGAGGCATGCTTACGGTGGCAGGTCCCGAACGCGTCGTTGACGTAGATGTCGCCAAGCCGGCCCAGGGCATCGACAAATTCATCGAGTTCCTTCTGCTGAGCCTCGGTCAGCTTGCCATCAGGGTTCTCCTTCGCAAGGTCGGGCATCGTCTCGCCTGCGATAAAGCGGACGTTTTCGAGAAGAAGCACTTCCCCGTTCTTCATGGCCTCGACCATCCGTTCGGTCTCGGGGCCGACCACCGAGGCAGGACCCAGAAGCACGGGCCGACGAATCAGCTCGGCCAGCCTCTCGGCTATCGGCTTGAGCGAGTATGCGGCCTCGAACCCGACTCCCTTCGGACGACCAAAATGGCTCATCAGAACGAGCCGACCACCCTGGTCGATCACCCTCTGGATGCTGGGCAGAGCCTGAACGATACGATTGTCATCGGTGATGACGCCATTCTTAAGCGGTACGTTGAAGTCAACGCGCATCAGCACGGTCTTGTTGGAAACATCGATATCAGCCACAGTCCTGGTCGCCATCTTGAGCCTCCGGTATTTCAGTCTATTGACGTCGGAATCGAGCCATTACGCCCATCGAGCGCGTATTCTGCACCACTGTTTATTTTTTCACAAGCAACTTGTACAGAGCAGTCGATCAAAAAATCAGCTTAAATATCGGAATGTTACAGATCAAAAAGACATCGCTGAAAGATCAGTAAAGGTCAATGACCCTGATCTTGAGCCGGACGTTCACGTTGTCATTCCCGAACTCGACGGTGTCTCCGCTGACCAGCGGCATCACGCCGGACCACGAGATGAGTTCCTTGGTGTCCTGTCCGATCCCGAGCAGTTCCTCATTGATTCCCTGTGCCGCATAGGCATCCGCTTCCAGCAGCCTGATGGAAACCGTGATTTGGCTCATCTCGTCAAACACCGGCCCCTCGAACAGGACGTAATCCGGATTCAGCACCTGATCCTCTTCCTGGGTGAAGTATCCGGCGACCCTGTCCTGCCAGGTCTCCTGATGGACTATCAAGTCTTCCTCGAACGTGTCCAGCACGTAGGGATTGAACTTCACCCATGTCTCGGGGACGATCTCGGCCGGCACATTGCCGCCTTCCGAAAAGTCAATCAGGCTGTCCTTCTCGAGGTCGTTCTTCAGTTCGATTCTGTCGATCGAGACCGTGACCCGCCGCTTGCCGAACAGTCCGGCCGTAGCCAGCAGTGCTGCGGAACGGTCGGACTTCACGCCGTTGTGTTCCATGAACAGGAACGTTCTGGAGGATTCCAGCGCGTAACCGCGAGGCGTGTGCCTCCTGACCGAAGAGGCCATCTCGTGGAAGTACATGTCCGGAGTGTAAAGGACGCCATCGTTGGGAACGTTGGGTTCCAGCCAGTTCAGAACCGGCTGGTTCAGCGCGCTGGCGTTACGTGGATCGGTGGTGCAGATGTGGTGAATCAACATCTCTCTGAACAGCGGATTGTTGCACTCCCACAGACGATGGTCCCATACGAGCGCCTTGTCCTTGATTACCTCGGGCTGAAGGAAGATGAAGTCGGCGGTTGCGAGACCGACAGATTCCATCAGCGTCTGGACCTGCGGATTGTCGAAGTAATCGGCCTCGCGCGCACCGGCGAGCGCGCCGGAGACTGTCACCCAGCGAACAAACACATTGTCCGAGGCAAGGCCTTCCATGTCATGCTCGATCATGTTCATGATGATCAGGCATCCCATCGAGTGGCACAGCAGGTTCACGTGTTTCGCGCCGGTAGCCTCGATCTTGTGCCTGATGAATTTTGCCGTGATCAGCGAGTACCTGAACAGGGCTTCAACGCCCTCTTCGGGGTGAAGGGCTATCTCGGCGAGGTCTTCCTCGCCCAGCCACGCCGCCGGTACCTGACCGTAGTACTCAAGACTGGTGTACTGGTTCGGGGAGTTCGCGCCACCCTCGTCCGAGCATGCGTGCGCAGGTCCGAACCAGTTGATGTTGTCGAGCATGCCGCAGCCGCGATCCTCGCCGAAGACCATCGTTTCGAGCTGGGATTCGAGGTAGTACTCGAAACCATGCACATAGACGGTCATCGTATCCTCGCCCTCGTACTGCTTGGAGCCGGTGAAGCCGACGTCGGGTTCGCATGACGACACGCACGGCTGGACACACGGATCACAGACACCGCCCAGCTTGCAGTCGTTCCAGCGATCCGGATCGAGTTCCGGGCCTATGCAGTACTCGGCGACACAGAGTCCTCCGGGGCAGGTCTCGGGCCGGAACTCCGAGCACTTGTAATCAAAGTCGGCTTCATCCTGGCAGACAACCTCGGCAGGCACGTCCAGGGGCTGCACGTCCGCGACACCGGTGTCCTGAGGTTCGACATCCACGGGGACGTCGACAGGCGTAACGTCGTTCGCCACGTCCAGAGGGGAATCATCCCTTCCAATGCCTTCGTCGTCAGCGATGTCCTGGACGACGTCGGCAACTCCGTGATCCTCGACAACGTCGACCAACGGGCTGCCGTCGTCAGTCGGTACGGGGTCGGAACCGCATGCGACCACTGCCGCAACTGAGAGAACAATCAACAACCTGACGGAAAGCTTCATGATGTACTCCAGCAGACCACGCAATAACGGTATTTCGGGTTGGAATCCGAATCAACTGCCGAATTCTACTATTTCCGCGTTAATTACCGAAGCGGTAATATTCAAGATTGCAACCGACCTGCCCCGTCCGAAGCGCGGAGGCCCGGCGCTGCCCGGATTCACATATAGAACGCCGTCGACACGTTCCACCGCTGCGATATGCGTGTGACCGTATACAACGACATCAACGCCAGCCGCAGCCGGATTAATCAACAATTTCTGGAGGATATGAATAACGGCGACATTCCTGCCACCAACCCTGAATAGATCAAACCCGGGCAGGCCCGGGTTTGCTTCGGACGAGTCGCAGTTTCCGGACACGGCGTGAAGGGGC
Organism: uncultured Anaeromyxobacteraceae bacterium; assembly: GCA_964573455.1. Classification (GTDB taxonomy): domain Bacteria; phylum Myxococcota_A; class UBA9042; order DTJE01; family DTJE01; genus JAGOFO01. Next base: position 23,094 of record CAZNJW010000012.1, read on the forward strand.
GCGATTTCCCGCAATCCCTCTATCACGCCGTGCCCGCAAACATCGCCCGCATGGACTATCAGATCTACATGCTCAAACAGCCGACGCACCTGGTAATGAAGCTGGCCGTGGGTGTCGGAAATCACTCCGACCCTGACCGTATCCAACCTGTCGATGGAATCTGAGGATACCATCGGGCGCGTCTTCAGTTCGCAGTATTATCGATCAGAAGCGACGGAATCCACCGCCACCATTGAACGACCTGCCACCGCGATCGGGCCTGTCAGACCTTTCGGCGCGTTCGCGCGGGAAGTCGACCTTTATCGCCCTACCGTCAACGATCTTGCCATCCATCTCGTCCTTGGCGCGCTCCGCATCCTCGTCCTTCACGAAGGTCACGAAACCGAAACCGCGCGAACGGCCGGTGTCACGATCCGTGATAACGCGGACTTCTTCTACTTCGCCAAACTCTTCACAAGCCGCGCGCAGCGACTCTTCCGTCGTGGCCCACGCCAGGCCACCAAGAAACAGCTTCTTTCCCATTAAGGAAACTCCTGAAATTACTGGGGCAAGCCCCAAAACCAACCCGCCTGCAATGCCTGACACCGCCAGTGACCCAAAGAGGCCAATCACCGCGTGACATCCATATCCACCGAATTCTGCCTTTTGGGAAGTTTCCGGAAGCGATGAAAGAACACTCGGAAGACGCTAAACGGCATCCAGCGCAGACAGATGCAATTTATACCTCCGTTTTCTGGAATGCAAGTAAAACTTTTACTTTCTCACATCTTCTGGAAAATCTTCTACAGACTGAGGCATCCGGTCAGGCAAACATCTTGTCGATGAAGTCTCGAATCTCGGAACGGCAGAAGACGATTGCGCGGGCCCCTGGCAGGATCACGCTGTGACCGTCGGGGATGTTGAAAGTGTCCTTGTCCACGAGAGCACAGACTACCGAGCCTGAGGGGAAGCCTGCCTGCGCGACGGTCATTCCCGCCACGGCGGAATCGGGCGCCACGGCCAGCTCGACGAACTGGGCAATACCGCCAAGTACCGGATAGGAACCAATCACACCGCACGGAATCAAAGCCCGCACGATCTCGCGCAACACGATCTGATCCGGACTTCGGACGGTCTCCAGGCCGATGTGACGACAAACCGGACCGAACCCGGAACGCGAGACCATGGCGATGCCGCGGGCGGCACCCAGATCCCGGGCGAGTCTGGCGGCGATGATGTTTCTCTCGTCACCACCGGTCACGGCGGCAAAGACCTCGGCGGTCCCGACACCTTCCTCGAGCATGATCTCGGCGTCCGTGCCGTCAGCGTGGATGACGGTCACACGATCGATCTCGCGGGAGATCAGTTCGCAACGCGGGCGATCCTTTTCGATCACCACGATATTCGAGAGGTCAGCCAGTTGTCTGGCAACCGCCAGGCCAACTGTTCCGCCCCCGAGTATGACGGTTTTTCTGGACTTCCTGCCCTGCGCACCGAAACGCCGCTCCACCGCCTGGATGTTCTCGACTCGGCTCAGAAGAAGAACCTCGTCGCCAGGCATGACCGCGTAATCGCCGTCTGGAATGACCAGTTCAGAGTCGCGTGTAACGGCCACGACAAGCGTGTGGCTGGGCAGCCTCAACTCCCGCAGCGGCCTGCCGACATACTCGGCTCCGGCACCGACCTTGAACTGGATCGTCTCGGTTCCATGCTCGGCAAGCACGTCGAGCGATAGTTCTCCTTTAGTACGGATGCTGCGGGCGATCTCGGTCGCGACCAGAAATCTTGTATTCAGAACGAGATCGATCCCCAGCCAGTCACGATAGATGCCGACCGGATCGTCGAAGTAAGACACGTTCTCGATCAAGGCGACCACGCGTCTGGCGCCGAGCGATTTGGCCTTGAGGGCCGACAACGCATTCGCCTCGTGATGGTTTGACGAGGCGACATAGATATCGGCATCGGCGACACCGGCCCGACTCAGCGTATCGGTAGAAATCAGATCACCGACGATCCGCCTTTCGTTCGGGATCTCATCTGCGTGAAAATTCTGATCCGCGTTAATGTCGATGACGGTCACGTCGTAACCTTCGCGAGCGAAGGAATTGGCGATATGCCCGCCAATGACACCCGCGCCACCAACCACTATCTTCATGCTGGGTCTTGTCAACTGATGAACCTCCGACAGGGCTTTGCCGGTAAATGCGCGTTATTATATGCCAGCATCGAGCAGTTGCGCAGCATGCAAATGACCGCTCGGTTCCGCGCCTGCCGAGCAAATGAAACGGAGGGTTCATGTCTGCATCGTTTTCGATTCCTGCCGTTCAAAAGGCTGCCCGCGCGAGTTCCATCGTGTTCCTGGTAGCGGCGTGTTCGCTCTGTGGATGCATGGGCGACGCCTCGGGCTGGAGCCTGGTCGCGTCTGACGACGCCTGGATCATCAAAAACGGCGCTGCCGAACTTGAATTGACCAGAACGCCCTTCCGGATGACGATGTCCATGGGGGAAAAGACCCTGTTTTCGACGTCGGACAAAGACGGCATCTTTGCGGCGGCAGCCGTGGTCACCACCGACGTCGATGGCAAGAACCCAGCCAGTCAGGTTGTCGAGGCCCTGAAATACGCCGGTCCAATAGATGACTTTGATGGGCCGTCCGCGTCATTCAGCATGATGAACGGGACTACCAGGCTTGGCGTCCTGAAGGTCACCCAGTCCGGGTCGGACGGTTTCCGGATCGAAATGGCTCCGGACTTCGCGGCGTTTGACAGGCCGGTCGCTTCATGGGGCTTCTCCTTCGACATCGATTCCATGGGATTCATCTATGGTCAGGGAATACTGACCGCGCAGAAGAACTACAGGGAACAACACTTCTTCGAGGGGGTCCAGCACTTCCCGATGAACAACGGCTCTTTCAGCAGACCCCTGTTCGTCACGGACGAAGGCACGAACATCGTCTCCCCGCTCTGGTTCACATCGAAAGGTCTGGGCATGTTCATCGACTCCTTCTCGACGCTCTCGCTCGACTTCAACGTGGTTTCAGGTACCGAACCGACGCCAAACGGCGTGTTTCGCATCCACGTTGTCCCGCTCGAGGGCGAACGTACCCTCGCATTCGACATGTTCGGGGCTCACACCACGGTTCAAGCCTATCGCGACTGGGTGAACCGAACCTGGGTAAACAGACCCGACCTGCCGGTTGGCTCCAGACCGGCCGACGAATTGTTCACCAGACCTATCTGGACGACCTGGGCTGCCTTCAAATGGGATATCGACCAGGAGCGAGTCCTGAAATTCGCACACGCGATCATCGACCACGGTTATGACGCCGGGGTGATCGAGATCGACGATAAGTGGACCAGAAACTGGGGCGACCTTAGATTCGACCAGACGAAGTTCCCTGCCCCGGTCGCTATGATCGACGAAATCCACGGACTCGGGGCCGATGTCACCGCCTGGATACCGCCATTCGTGAACAACGATGCCGAGGACTACGACGACGGCGTTAAGGCAGGCGCGTTCGTGTCGTCGGGACCGGACACTCCCTACCCGGCGCTTGTGGGCTGGTGGGACGTCCTGTTCGTGCCCTTCGCAGGAACAATCGACTTCACTTCGCCAGCCGGCAGGGACTGGTGGGGTGACAGGGTCCAGGCCCTCATGGACGACTACGGTCTTGACGGTTTCAAGTACGACGCCGGGGAGACATGCTTCCTGCCGAAACCGATCGAACTTGCCCCGGGTATTCCATTCAACTCGTACCCTGACCACTACGCCGACTGGGGGGTTGAACACGCCGCGGCCGAGATGCGCTCCGGCTGGTTCAGTCAGCATCAACCGGTGCTTTTCCGTCTGTTCGACAAGAACAGCGAATGGGGTCTGCAAAACGGGATGTCGTCGGTGGTGACGCAGTTCCTGGCCCTGGGAATGATCGGATATCCGTTCATCATGCCCGACATGCTCGGGGGAAACGAATATCTGCAGACGAAGTGCGACGACGAGTTGATGATCCGGTGGGCTCAGATGAACGCGCTGCTTCCTTGCATCCAGTACTCAATCCTGCCGTGGCGCGACTCTTTCGCTCCTTCCACGAACGAGATCGTCAAGCGATTCCACGATCTGCGGGCCGGAATGGCAGACGAGTTCCTGCGGCTTGCGGACGAAGCCGCGGCGACACAGATGCCCATGGTGCGACCAATGTTTTTCGAATTCCCGGACGACGCGGAGACGTACCCGATCGGCGATCAGTTCATGCTCGGCGACCGATATCTCGTCGCTCCAGTGCTTGAAAAAGGCGCCACCAGCCGGGATGTGTACCTGCCGGCTGGAACCTGGGCCGCACTCGACGATCAGTCCGAAGTCCACGTCGGTCCGATATGGTTGAACGGCTATCCGGCCCCAATTGACAGACTCCCAGCCTTCATCCTCCAGCCCTGAATCGGCCTCGGTGGCTGAACCAATGGGTGCCCGTATTTACATGGCAACCATTTGCGTGAGATCATTATCATTGGTAAAAGTGTTTCGCATGACCAGCGGAGGTTCGGGCATGTCGAGGTTCTGGATTGCCGCGCTCATCATTTCGACGGCGGTCTTCATTAACGGTTGCTTTCTTGGTGACTACGAATGCGAAGGTTCGGGCACCTGCGAAGACATGACGGTTTGTTACGAATTGACCTCAAGCGAGGAATTCGACGCGTATTATGTCGTTGATGGAACCACCTACTGGTGCGACGACGGCAACTGCGAAAAGGCCCTGGCGCGAATAGCCACCCACTGCGAATTCTAACCATCCTGACATGTGCCGCCATAACCTGAAAACTGGCAGGAACAGAAGCGGATAATCCTGTCAAAAGAACGCTGCGTTCAGATGAATTCCTCAATGTTATCGTCGTCTACCGTTCATCACCCTCCCATCTCTGCAATTCAACCTGCCCGCTTTCGTCAGGATCCCCAGTTTTTCGGGTTTTTCTCCCGGGGAGAACGACGATGAAAAAGATAAGGACGATCGGGCTTGCAGTGGTGGCGGCCCTGATGGCAACCGGGCTGACCGGATGCTTCCTTTTTGAGGATATCTACTACTACCAGTCGGCAGAGTACGGCGTGGGGGACTGCGGCCAGGTTCAGATCTGGTGCACGCTCGACTACGAAGACTGCTACCTCTCGGCCGACGGCGAACGGTTCTACTACGGTTTCTGGTATTCGTCCGAGGCGCAGGCCTGGAACGAAGCGACGTACTACTGCGAGAACAACTACTACGACTACGATTACGACTACGACT
>CAZNJW010000012.1:28444-36340 GCA_964573455.1 uncultured Anaeromyxobacteraceae bacterium
TACGACTACGACTGCGACTACGACTACTGGTGCGACGAGACCGACACCAGCTACTACTTCGTCGACCGCGAGTTTAACGTCGGAGGCTGCCGCGAGGTGGGACTCTACTGCACCACTTCCGGGGATGACTGCTTCTACGACGCCGACGGCCAGGAGTTCTATTTCGGAATCTACGACGAGGAATACGCCTGGGAAGAGGTACTCGATTACTGCGGCGCGCAGGTCCAGGTGAAGTGTGTGGAATTCTACGGGGCCGATCTTGGATCCTGCTACAGCGGCAGATTCTGCGAATACAGCGATGGCTACGCCTTCTACGAGGCCAACGGATGGCGATGGTCCTGTCGTGTGGACGGCGGAGACTACTGCGACTCCGCGGCGGCCGAGTACTACTACGAATGCAACCTGTGATCCCCCTGCAACATCGCACAAATACTGGATTCAAAGAAACGACGTAACGAAAATTGACGGTCTGTTTTCCATTAAGAAAACAAGAGACTCCAATCATCAAGACACATCGTTGAATGGCACATCCTGCTGACACCAATCCTGCCGTGTGCTAGATTTCCGGGACTCTAGTCAGTTCGCCATACGGAGGATTAGCAGATGGCACTTACAGCTTCCCAGGCAGACAGGGAATTCCGGGTACTGGCGGTGAACCCGGGTTCGACGTCCACCAAGATCGCGGTCTTTCACGGTTTGAACGAGGTCTTCACCACCGAGTTGAAGCACAGCGTCGAGGATCTGGCGCCTTACGACAAGAAGCCCATAACGGCGCAGTTCGAGTTCAGACGGGACGTGATCCTGAAGGCGCTGGCCGACCATGGAATGTCGATGGACGACATCGACGCGGTCTCCGGCCGTGGTGGCCTGCTGGCCCCGATCGCCCATGGCACCTATATGGTTAACGAACTGATGACAGGCGAACTGATGTCCGGTGTTTACGGGGAACACGCGTCAAACCTGGGCGGCCTGATCGCGAAACAGCTTGTCGGCGACTCGGGAAAGCCGGCCTTCATCGTGGATCCCGTGGTGGTGGACGAGCTGCCCGCTCGAGTCAAGATCACTGGAATAAAGGCAATCCGCAGGCGCGCGATCAGCCACGCGCTGAACCAGATAGCTTCGTGTCAGCGCTTCGCCCGCGAGAGCGGCGGCGATTATGAAAAGCTGAACATCATTGTCGCCCACATGGGCGGCGGAATCAGCATCGGGGCCCACAAGAAGGGCTGCTACATCGACGTTAACGACGCGCTCGAGGGCGAAGGGCCTTTCAGCCCGCAACGCGCAGGCTCGCTGCCGACCGCTGCCTGGATGCGCCTGATTCTTTCGGGGAAATACACTCCCGCCGAGTTGAAAATGCTGGTCAAGGGACGCGGGGGTCTGGTTGATCTGCTTGGCACGGCGGACGTGCTCGAGGTACTTCGACGTATCGACGCCGGAGACACCGAGGCGACCGAGGTCTTCGACGCCATGTGCTATCAGCTCGCGAAGGCGATCACGGCCCTGATCCCGGCCTTCGACGGAGAGCAGGTCGACCGCGTGATCCTGACTGGAGGAATGGCGCGCAGCCGCCTTCTGGTGGAAAAAATATCGAAGTACATCTCGGCCACCGGCTGGCCAGTCACGGTGTATGCCGGCGAGAACGAGATGGGGGCGCTTGCCGAAGGCGCCCTGCGCGTGCTGAATGGTCAGGAGAAGGCCCGCGAATACACAGGGCGCGCGTGACCACTGAACGCCGCGTCCCGAAGACCCGACACATTCCCGCAGGAATCAAAGCCGCCTGACCGAATCCATCGAATCCATCTTGACGCTGTGTACCGGTGCCAGCATGTACACAAGTGTATTGAAAAGCAGTTTAAGCTCGCGGCCGCGGCTCTGAAGGATGACCCAGGGCAGTCGCCGCGTGGCGTACCTGAAGACCCTGTGCGGACTCAGATAGAAGGAACGGTAGAAACGATCGTGGAGACGCTCCACCTGACCGCGATCCGCCGCTGACAGGTTGACGCCAAAACGGTTGTAATGAGACATCTCGGGTTCGTGCATCCCGCCGACCACGTACCTGTCCCAGGCCTCGCTGCCGGGATAGGGTGTGAAGAACGCGACCTGGATCATCATCGGATCCATGTCCAGGGCCATTTTGACCGTCTTTTTCATCTGTTCCAGCGTCTCGCCGGGGCACCCGACCATAAAATACGCGGTCAGCTCAATACCATGTTTCTTCAATAGACCGGACGCCCTGATGATCGTGTCGTTCGGCAGCGAGTTACCCTTGAGCGTACGCCTGACATCCTCGTCGCCAGACTCGACGCCGGCGCACAGACCACGGCACCCCGCATCCGCCATCGCTTGAATCATCTGCTCGTCGAGGGTGCCGAGATGCGTCTGGGCCGTCCAGAAAACCTTCAAACCGCGCGCACGAATCTGGTCGCAGATGGCCAGGGTTCTATCTCGATCCAGAGTGAACACGTCGTCCTCAAAGGCGATCGCATTGCACCCATGACGCTGAACAAGGTCTTCAAGCATGTCCACCACGTACCGCGGTGAATGGACCCGATAGGCCTTGCCGTATGACTTCCTGAGTGTCGGGGAACAGAAGAGGCAGCCGAACGGGCATCCACGGCTGGACATCACCCAACCCCATCTGACGCGACCAGCTATAGGAACAAAGGCCGACATCTTCGCGTAATCGTCGAGATTGAACAGGCCGTACGACGGCATCGGAAGCAGATCGAGATCCTCGACCAGCGGACGGGGCGCGTTGCGGACCGCATGAACCCGGTCGGTCCAGACGATGCCCGGGATGCCGGACATATCGACGGAACGGGCATCGGCGCTCGATCCGGCGGAACCGGCAAGAACCCTGGCGACATCGACAAGGGTCAGCTCGGGTTCGCCGATCACGGCGACATCGAATGGCCCGGTCGGGCCGACCAGACTCTCCGGAAAGACATCGGCGTACTGACCTATGGCGACCATCGGAAGGGCAAGCCCGCGGTGCCGACGAACCGCCCATGCCGTATCCAGGACGATGTCGCGATTCATCGAGTCGACGTTCATGACCAGCATGGACATATCGGAGGCGAGCAGACCGCGCAGCATCCTGGTCGGAGACTGCTCGCGGGCCCACTGGTCGTTGACACTCACCGTGAAGCCCTGACGCTGAAGACATGCCGCCGAATACGCGATGGAAAATGGAACCTGGCATTCCTGGGGATGAGTGAAGAACTTGCCGAAAAATGGCGGCAATCGAAGGAAAGCGACATGACCACTGTATGACTCCACCGACAACCTCTCCCCGTGCATAATCCCCCGGATTCCATGCTATCGTAGCACAAGGAAAATGGGCGGATCCGATGATTCCCAGAAGGCGCTACAACCTGGAGCCCTCGTTCCTTCGTCCGGACGCGCCTGGTTTCGCTCAGGCGGTGAAGGGTTTCGAGGACGCACTTGTTCACTTCCTTCAAGCCGACGACCGGCTTCAGGCGTGCGCCACAGCCTCCGGCCGCGCGGCACTGGCACTTCTTCTGCAGGCATTGAAGGTTCCCCGCGGTTCCTGCGTCATGCTGCCGGCATATACGCTCGGCGCGATGGCGCCGTTCATCCGAACGCTCGGCTTCAAGCCTGTCACCTGCGACGTCGACGAATTTCGACCGGTAATGACCGCCGCCTCGGTCGAGCACGCCTGGCCTGAGAGGGAACGTGTGGGATGCGTGCTCGCGACCCACCTTTTCGGCTTTCCAGCCGATGTTCCGGCCATCAAGGAACTGTCCCACTCGAGGGGGGCGCTGGTAATTGAGGACTGCGCGCATTCGATCGGCTCGAGACTACGCGGTCAGGCGACCGGCACGCTCGGTGACGGCGCCCTGTTCTCGTTCAGCTACCTCAAACAGGTCAATGGGTTCGGGGGCGGCGCCGCGGTGCTTCCGTCCGGTATCGATGTGCCCGGCCTGCCGCCACAGTCGCCATTTGCAGTAGCCGGTCTGCTGACAGGCGGACTGCTGGAAGACTTGATGTTTGCCGGTCCGTGGCTGAGGATTCCAACCGCGATGCTCGCCTTCGACCGTCTTTCGGTATTCGCGCACGCCGTAGATCGCATCGTCAGACGTCCGCCAAATCAGGGATTCGCGCTCGAATCGATGTCACCTCTCCAGGCCGCGCACGGACTCGCTTCCCTGGCCTCATTCCCGGAAAGGTTGAAACGCAGGATTCAGGTCGCCATCAAAATCTCGGCCGCCGCCGGCCTTGACACGACCGAATGGCTGGAGAACGCGGAAATCACTCCCAACGCCTATTTCCTGACACTTCGAACCATAGACGCAGCAGGATTCCGGCGCAGGCTCTGGATGGATGGGATCGATGCAGGCATCGGCACCGAGGTCGCCGACTACGTCGATTGTCCCGGCTGCCCTGAACACCCCTCGGCTCGACGCTGGTATCGGGAGACCGTACAGATTCCATGCCATGAAACACTTTCGGACCGCCAGATCATCCGAATCGCCGACGTGGTAAGAAGGGAACTGGACGCCGGTCAGGCCTCGGTTTCTTCCGTGTAGAGGACGCCCGACTGCTCGTCGTACGCAAAGAGCTCCGCGTAACGTCCCCAGTCGATCACCGTTTGAAGCTGACGCCAGGCCTCGTCCTCGGTGAAATGGTTCTCGAGGACGTCCAGGAAGAACTCCTCGTTCATGCTGTGATCAGTCGCGGTGTTGAGCGCCTGGATAATCTGGTTGATCACGACCACGGAACCTGCGACCGCCTCGCGGAAGACGTCCTTTCTGGAAAGGATGTCGCCGGATACGAACCGCAGCCCGAGTTCCGTCAGCTTGATGTCGCCCTCTTCAAGCGATGCCAGTCCAAGCAGGGACGCGGCTTCGGTCAGTTCAAGAAGGTCATCGGCCTCCATGTTCAGTTCGCCTTCAAGCTCGTAGATGTCCTCGCGCCCGCCACGTTCATGGATGAGATCCAGCAGACCGGAAAGCGCGCCCAGCCGTGCATGGGGAAGCTTCTGGAATTTCCGGAGCGCCAGTGGTCGCTGGTTGGCACGGGTCTCGACCTCGGACTGACGCACCAGAATCGTGTAAATCTGGTCGATCATCTTCTTGAACTGTGGAGACTTCTTGTCACGAGGATGGGACAGGCCAACTTTGAGGACGGCCGCGACGCGGCCCGGGTTGTGCCAGAAGATGACGACCTTGTCGGCCATCATGACTGCCTCTTCGATACTGTGCGTGATCGCAAGGATCGCCTTGGTCGGAATCTTCTTCTCGAGCCAGAGATCCATCAACTCGCCACGCAGGTTGTCGGCGGTCAGGACATCGAGACCTGAAAAGGGTTCGTCCATGCAAAGGAGTTCCGGTTCGACCGCCAGCGCGCGCGCGAAACCGACGCGCTGTTTCATGCCCCCTGACAGTTCCCTGGGAAGCGCGTCCTCGAAACCATCCAGACCGATCATGTCGATCGCCGCGAGCGCCCTGTCCTTGGCTGCACGCAGGTTCATCCCCGACGCCTTCAGACCGAGTTCGACGTTCTCCAGCACGCTCATCCAGGGGAACAACGCGAAAGACTGGAACACGACCGATACCCCCGGATTCACGCCCTGAAGCGGTGTGCCGTGATAAAGCACCTCGCCGCGCGAGGGCTCGGAAAGGCCCGCCAGGATGCGCATGAATGTGGTCTTGCCGGATCCCGAAGGACCGAGCAGAGCGACGAACTCACCCTCGCGGATCGAAAGATCGACGCCATCGAGAACCACGACCGACGGGGTGTCGCCTGTGCCACCGAACCACTTCGAGACGTCCCTGGCCTGCAGGATAAAAGTCTCGCCTTCCTGCTCGACGGGAGCTAGTGCCTCGACCAACCGCCTGCGCCTGTCGTTTATATCCATCCGTACCCCCGATTCCCGCGCCTTCAGCGATCCAGGGAAAGGTGTTCCTCGCCGTACCTGTACAGCCGGCGCCACAGGAACCTGTTCATCAGCACGACGAACAGGCACATCACCACGATCGAAACCACGATTCCGGTCCAATGGCCTTCCACGGTTGCCTGCGCGATGTAACTGCCCAGGCCGAAGGTCTTCATCTCGGTCGAAGCGTACGACGCGACCTCGGTCACGATGGAGGCGTTCCACGCGCCGCCCGCGGCCGTCAACGCACCGGTGACCCAGTACGGAAAGACAACCGGCGCGACCAGATACCGGAACCTGGCGAAACCTTTCAGCCCCATGACGTCGGCCGCGTTGGAGAGATCCTCCGGAACAGTCAGGGCGCCGACGATGACGTTAAACAGAATGTACCACTGGGTGGCCACGAACATTAAAACGATCGAACCTACCCCGAGCCCCACGCCGGCAGCGACGAACAAGGCAACCAGAAGCGGGTACACCAGGTTGGCCGGGAACGCTGCGCCTATCTGGATGATCGGCCTGATGCGACGGGCAAGTGCCGGCCGCGTGCCGATGTAGGTGCCGACCGGAACCCATACGAGCGATGCGAGCAGCACCGTCGCCAACACCCGTCCCATAGTGGCAAGTCCAGCGAGACAGATCGTTCCAAACTCTCTGGCCGTCATGCTCTGGAAAAGGTAGAAGATACCGTCCCCGACCTTGTAGATAAGGGCGGCGGCACCCACAACCAGCAGCAGGATTCCGATCCACGAGATCCGTCGGCGCCTCACGACAAAGGTCGGGGAGTGTCTGATCCTTCCGATCCGCGCCGGGATCTGATCGATGAGCAGCGACCACATCGGCTTGCTGACATGCTCCTGGAAGCGTTCGATCAAGGTTGAACGCTGGAGGGCGGTCAGGACGTTGGATTCGCAGTCCGAGTCGAGGGACTCACTCGAGCTGAACTTCTGTGCCCATGCCAGAAGGGGCCGGAAGAAGATGAGGTCGAGCGTGATGACGATCGTAAGCATCAGGATAATCGCCGCGAATATCCGGGCGATGTCGCCCTGCTCGACCGCGGTTGCCAGATAAGAACCAAGACCCGGCAACCTGATGTCCTTCTTCAGCACCGTGATCGCCTCGCTGGCCGCCAGGAAGAACCAGCCGCCCCCGAACGAAACCATGCTGTTCCAGACAAGGCCTATCATCGCTGAGGGAACTTCCAGCCTGACGAAACGCTGCATCGAAGAAAGACGGTAGACCTTCGTACTCTCCAGCAACTCCTGGGGAATCGTCTTGACGGACTGGAAGAAGCTGTAGACGAGGTTCCAGACCATTGACGTGAATATCGCGAAGATGGATGCGAGCTCGATCCCCATGATCGAACCCGGAAACAGGGCCATGAAACCGTTCACAGTCACCGCCAGGAAACCCAGGATCGGGACCGACTGCAGGATGTCGACGGTGGGGATGATGATCTTTTCGGCCGTCTTGTTGTGCGCGGCAAGAGAGCCGAAGATGAAGGTGAACACCAGCGAGGCAAGGTACGCCACGAACATACGGAACACTGAACGAAGAGCGTAATAGGGCAGCTTCAGATAGCTGAGATCAAATTCACCTGATTCCGGCAGGACGGGCGAGGTCATGTCCCGGCCGACCGTCAGGACGGCCCAGATCAATCCGAAGACCGCAAGGGCGATCGGCAGATCGTAAATCGAAAATGGAGCACGCCCGCGAAACAACGGACGTTCGTAATTGTTGGTCGCCGGCATCCCGATCCATCTTTAGAAACTGAATACTTCCCAAAAATCCCGGGCGTATTGTCGACCTCCCGCAATGCCGTGTCAAACGGGCCGCACATCCATTCTGTTCCCTGTCCGTGTAGCGGCGAATCACATTCGCCGTCAGGAAAGGGCGAATTGTCATTTGTTTTTACGCCGGAACCCTGTTCCTGAATGGTTGAGGATCTCCCGCCCTTTGTCTGACGCAGTGGGGCTCGCTTCGCTCGCCGGCGGCTC
>CAZNJW010000013.1:0-34707 GCA_964573455.1 uncultured Anaeromyxobacteraceae bacterium
GAGGCAATGGGAAAGAAGGACAAGTCAAACGACGGGCGGAAGATCGTCGCGCAGAATCGACGTGCCAGGCACGACTACGAACTGTTCGACAGATTCGAGGCGGGACTGGTTCTTCTGGGCAGCGAGGTGAAATCGCTAAGGGACGGAAACGCACAGTTGGTTGACGGGTACATCGAGATTCGCAATGGCGAGGCGTGGCTGGTTGGAATCAATATCGCGCAGTACTCGCATTCGTCGTGGCAGAACCATGATCCCCGGCGTGACCGCAAGCTGCTTCTGCACGCAAAAGAACTCAAGAAACTGGACACGAAGACTCGTGAGAAGGGCTTCACGATTGTCCCTCTGGAACTATATTTCAAGGACGGACTCGCCAAGGTCGAGATCGCGCTGGCGAAGGGACGCAAGTCCTACGACAAGCGTGACAAGATCGACGCGCGGGATCAGGCCAGGATTGTCCGCGGACGCGGCGACGACTAGGGGGCGGCGACTTGACCCGTTCCGACAGACAACCTGATGGACATACGGCCAGGCGTCCGATCCGGGTTGCCTTCCGGACTACCGGCTGCAAGGTCAACCAGTTCGACACCACCTCGATCATGACGGCTCTTGCCGGTCTTCCAATCGAATTCTGCCACCCGGACGAAGGTGCCGACGTGGTCGTCGTGAACGCGTGCACGGTCACAATGAAGGCTGACAGGGATGGCAGGGCCTATGCCCACCGCGCGGCCAGGACGGGAGCCAGGGTCGTTCTTGCCGGCTGTCTGGCGACCAGACTTGCAGACAGCAGTGAGTCGATGCCGGCCGGGATCGAGGTCAGCCCGGGTACTGCGGACAGGTCGGCTCTGGTGACGCGCATCGCTTCGTTGGTTGAAGAGATGATTCTTCAGCGCACATCGGATGAAGACCGAACCTGTGACGGCAGTGAGCGGCCTGAACGGACGTCGGATGCCAGCCTTCTGCTGTCCGCCGAGGACGAGGATGGCGTCGGGCTGTCCAGATCGAGGCCGCTGGTCAAGATTCAGGATGGATGCGACTGCAGGTGTTCTTACTGTATCGTGCCGTTGGTCCGCGGGCCGTCGCGCAGCGTTTCGATCCAGGACGTCACACGACAGGTCGAGGCGGCTTCTCTCGCCGGGGCGGCCGAGGTCGTCCTGACCGGGGTGGATCTTGCGGCCTGGGGCAGGACGGATGACGGCCGGTACGGCCACCTTCACGATCTGCTCAAACACCTGACAGCGATGGGTACCTCGATGCGATTCAGGCTGTCCTCGCTCGAACCGTACGGTCTCGACGACGACCTGGTGGACGCGATCGCATCGAACCGTGATATATGCCCGCATCTGCACATTCCGATGCAGTCCGGCGCGGACACGGTTCTTTCTAGAATGAACCGGCCTTACTCGTCCGCGAGGTTCCGGGATCTGGTTTCCCGCGCGGCCGGGGCCATACCGGGTCTGGTGCTCGGAATGGATGTTATCGTCGGATTCCCCGGTGAAACCGATGAGGAATTCGACCAGACCAGGGCGATGATTCGCGATCTGCCAACGACCTACCTGCACGTGTTCCCGTACTCCCCGCGTCCGGGGACACCGGCCGCCGTGGCGCCGAATCAAGTCGCTGTCGACGTGAAACGTGAGCGAGGCAGTATTCTGCGTGAGTTCGGTCAGCAAAGACGAAAAATGCACGTCGCTTCGCTTGAAGGCAGTTCGGTCGAGGTCGTAGACATCAGGCCGGTCAGCGACGGTGTCGAGGCCCTCGCGGCGGACTACTCCCGGGTCCTGATCCCGAATGCGCTTGCGATGCGCGACGGCCGTCGCATGATCAGGGTCGTGGGAAGCAATGAAACGACCGCGATTGGAAGGGAGCTGTAATGAAGGAAAACGGCGCATGGGAACCGGCGGATCCGTCGTCTCTCGAAGAGTTGATCGGTTATCGTTTCCGGGATCGCTCGCTTCTTCTGGAGGCGCTGACGCACTCGTCCTTCTGCAATGAATCCACGGAACCAACAAGCGATAACGAAAGGCTCGAGTTTCTGGGCGACGCGATCATCTCGACCGTCATATCGGAGTCCGCGTACAAGCAGTTTCCGGACGCCCGCGAGGGCGAACTGACCAGACTCAAGTCGCTGGTCGTGGCTGAACCGGGACTTGCAATGAAGGCCGCCGAACTGAACCTCGGCAGGTACCTGCGGCTTGGTCACGGCGCCGCCACCGCGGATCGCGCGGCAACTCATCCAGGGGTTCTTTGCGACGCGTTCGAGGCATTGATCGGCGCCGTCTATCTTGATGGCGGATTCGAAACGACAAAGCAGATCATACTCACGCTGCTAGGTCCGGAACTGCCGAAGGCCCGCAGCGGGGGACACCAGATTGACGCAAAGACGGAACTGCAGATGCTGACGTTGGCCCGCACACGAAAGCCGCCCGTCTACCAATTGATCAGGATGGAGGGGCCGCCGCACGCCCCGGAGTTCGTGGTTGAAGTCAGGCTGCCTGACGGCAGCAGTTTTTCCGGCGGCGGAAAAAGCAAGAAACAGGCACAGCAGGCTGCTGCGGCAGATGCACTGAAGCATTGTCGCGCCCCGTCTCGTGGCATGGAGGAATCCGATGAAACTGCCGACTGATGTCACCAGGGAAATTGAATCCGCTCTCACCAGTCAGTTCGCCGGCCACATAGCGGGCGAGCAGTTCATTGTCTCCGGTCGTTTCGAACCCGGCTTTCTGCACCTCGACGTGGCGTTGAGGCGGCGTGACGAGACATTTGCCTACGAGATGCAGTTCAGGTGCGCCCTGGCGGAAAACAAGCTGTCCGAGGCGGAATCGCTGGACGTGACCGTCGACTTCGTCGGATGGTATCTCGAACAGTATTTCGAAAGCGGACGCGACCTGATCCTGCCGCTGGACTTCCAGCCCTGCAACATGGGCGAGAACATCGTCTACGCGTGTGGCGACATCGATAACCCGATGCTGACCAGGATGGCGGACGAGATACTGGAACGCGGCGTGGCGCTGGACCCCGAAGACCGGAAGCGTTGAAAAATCACTGATCTGTATACTTACGACGATCAGCGGCCAGAGCGGATACCAGGGCCTGCCGGACGGCCGATTCATGAAGCGCTATTATCCTGGCCGCCAGCACCGCCGCGTTCTTCGCGCCATCGATAGCGACGGTGGCGACCGGGATCCCCGGAGGCATCTGCACTGTGGAAAGCAGAGCATCCAGACCCTGAAGCTTCCCTGAGGCGACCGGAACTCCGATGACTGGCAAAAGCGACTGGGCAGCCACGGCCCCGGCAAGATGCGCTGCCATCCCGGCGCACGCGATCAGGACCTGAATTCCCCGATCCGCGGCGGTGGTGCAGTAATCCGTGACAAGATCGGGTGTTCGGTGTGCCGATGCCACCTTCACCTCGCCAGCGATACCAAGCGATTCGAGAGTCTTCAGGATTGTATCGGCAATCTCTCGATCGCTGGGGCTTCCAACCAGGATTCCAACCTTCACATCGCCCATTAAAATCCTCCAGACATTCTGCAACAGGAAAGAGAGAACAGATGATAACCCGGATTTGCGCGCGAGCCATATCCGAATTGCCGATCAGCGGCGATCGGAGCACTGCGAATCGTCCGCCGGACAGACAAAACGCAGATGAATATGATCACGGTGATCGCGATCTCCGGACAGAATTGGCCGTGAACCGCCTGGGAAATAGTCCAGGTATGGTTCCAGGTCCTGCCTGGACCCGACGTACTTTCGCAGAGCAACAAGGGGAGCGTTCGCGATGAAGATGTACTTCAAGTCACCGCGATCTATGAAACACTGAATCAGCCACCATTGCTTCTCGACGTCCAGATTCCGATAGCTGGCCCTGCGATTGAAGTGTCCGTTGGTCTGAGGAGGATTCGTGATGAAGCCAAGATCGACGTCACGACCGCTCTGATGCGAACGATGGCGGGAAAGCCGACGACCCTCGCGGCGGGACAGATCTCCAAGACTGACGTCCGGTCCATCGGGAAACGTCAGTCGGTATCTGCACAGGCAGTCGGAAATCGCTGCCACGGTTTCGGGCGTCCCCCATGTGTGAACACGGCGATCATGCTTGATCCATCCACAACCGCGGCCGTCGCCGTTCGAATCGATGTTGACCGCACCACGAAGGGTCCCACGCCAGGGACGTCCAACCGATCCGGGCCTTTCGTCCCGGCAGAAGAACACCCGCTGTCCCTGGGCCAGGCGCTGACCGCGTTCGAATTGGTTCATGACCGCCAGATCCTGCGGCGAAATCCGCAGTCTGGCCGCAACCATCCCGACCGAGGTCTCGCCTCGACGGACGGACGACATCACATAAACGAAACCTTCAGGGCAGGGGTTGTCGGGGATGGCCTGGTCAAGCGGCGCGGCCAGGGCGGTCGGCGCGGCCAGGACAAGTGCGAGGAGCAACGCTATCAATCTTTCCAGTCCGGTTTATCGTTCGGATTCAACAAGTTCCGACTGGCGCAGATAGTCTGACCGGCAGCCGGAGTACCGAATCTATTGGATCAACAAGCCTTTGTAAACCCAAAACACCACTTTCCCGGCCGTCGGGACTGATCAGCGCGGTCTTGTAAAGCCACGCTCCCCCTTGACTCCCGGTATTACTTTGTAGTACCTTCCAGACGTCAACGATACGGGTCACGATCAGCCAAAATCGTGGAAGCCGGCTCGTGTCGAACAGATAAACATGGAGAGCACGAACACGCGCATGGGATCTGAAGTCACGGCTCCGGCTGGGAAGAGGCGGCGGGAACGACCGATTCAACTTCATCAAGAAGCACATGGACGGTCGTGGTCTCGCCTGCGACGATTCTGACGGTGAAGCTGCGGGTCACCCCGTTGTCCCCGAATACCGTGACCTCGTGGATTCCGGCCTTCAGATCGAGCTGCGTTGTCGGAAGCCTGACCCGGTCCCATCCGTCGATCAGAGCCTTCGCCGGACTGGTCGACGTCATCCCGAGAAATCCAATCTGGTCGGCCGGATGGAACACGTCGCGCATCGGAAGCGGCTCGACCAGGCTGCGTACCAGCCCGCGCAATTCAGCCACAAGCCCCACCAGCACAGGCTGTTGTTTGAAGACCTGGTCAGAAATGAAGAATCTGCTGAGTTCACGACCGTCGGCACTGAAAAACTCCCACCGCGCCATGTCGGTGGGCGCGGTGGAATCCGCCGCCCGGCCGATTGTGGCGTTGGCTGGCGCCTGAATCGACCACGCACCGGCAGCCCTGAGACGTGCTATCGCCTCGTCGGCATCGGAGCCTCCCAGAAGCGCCACCCGTTCGCGCTGGGCCGTTCTGCAACCAGTATCCTTGACGAGCGTGACGACGACAGTCGGACCGCGCACCGTCACGTCGTAGTAGATCGAGGAAAACGGGCCCACGCCTCCGTCACGAGTCACCCTGATGAACGAACCGTCGGGCGGCCATTCGTCCTGCCCGGCCGGAATCGCAAAACCGGCTGCTGGACCGACGACGGAAACCAACCCCATTAACACCGCCAAAACGCGAAATCCGGTTATAATCCTGACCGCCATGAGACACCTGATACCATTGATGGCCATCGTAATTTTTTCGACCGCCACGGCCTTGGCACAGACTATACCACCAACAGCCGACACCTCCGAGTGCGCGGTGATTCCGGCCCCGTCGCGCGTCGAGATCGAGCACTGGCTGGCCGGTTCGGCCTGGCGGGACGCCCTGCGATTCTACACGAAGGGCCTGCACGACAAGGCTTTCAAATCCTTCTCCGCGACCTGGGTCAGGCTTCGTGGTGAACTTGAAAAGGCCTTCGCCGGACGCGGTTGTGACTACGATGAAGTAAACTCCACGCTTAACGCCAGGGTGTTCAAGGCGCCGCCGGACATAATCCCGCACGACGAGGAATTCGGAATGCCAATACCGGTGGCTCTGGCGGCCGCGGACGCGGCATGCCGGGCCGGGGATATCGCGAAGGCTCTGGACTGGCTCGAACCAGCCGGGGTGTCGGGAAACGTAAGTGCCCTCGCCGCACTGGTAGTCCTGGAATCGAAGCATTCTCCCGAAACCGCGCTCGCCAGGATAACCAGTTCCGACGCCATCACACCTGAACTCGCCCTCGCAGGCTGCATCGCGTCGATGAAGGCCGGTGACATCCGAGCGGACTGGTGCGCGAAAGTCGACATGACCGCTGACAGCCGACAGGGTCTGGAACTGGTAAGACTCGCTCGCGAACTGATCGAGGCTGGTCAGGTGTCGAACGGGGAAGCCCGATGAAGAAGGTTGAACCAACCGATGCGGAGAGGAACAGGTTCGAGCGCGACTGCCTGGACTACGCCCTCGCCTGGAGATGTGTCGACTGCGTGCACTGCGACGCCACGCGAGGCCGATGTTCGCTGGAATATCCGGTCTCGGATCTGATGAACGCGGCCAGCTTCGACACGCCCCAGGGTACATACGTCTTCTGCAAACACTTCGAGTTGATATGAAAGACGTCCGCGACCACGAAGATGCCCATTTCAGAATCCTGGTTACCGGAGCCGGAGGCCCGGGTGCCGTCAACCTGACCAGAAGCCTGCTGGCCTTCCCCGAACCGGTCTTCACGATCGGCACCGAGGCGAGCGAGTACTACAGACACATCGCACTGACGCACGTCACCGAACTTGTGCCGCGTTGCTCGGACGAAGAAGCCTATGTCCAGGCGGTTTCGGCCCTGTGCCGTCGCTACGGTGTCGACATCGTGATGCCGAACTCGAGTCTCGAGATGATGGTGCTGACGCGCAACCGCCAGTACATTCCGGCGGCGATGAAGGTCCCTTCGGTCGCTACCCAGGAGATCTCGGCGTCCAAGTGGTTGACGTATGAGCGCTGGAATGGCGATGGAATTCCCGTTCCATCGACCATGCTTATCGAGAATCGCGACGACGCGGCCCGCGCCTTCGATTCCATCGACTCCAGACCGCTATGGTTCCGCGGCGCCGGCATACCTGGAAGGGGCATCGGAGGTGCCGCGCTTCCTTGCTCGTCGGTTGAACAGGCGGTCGGGTGGATCTCCTTTCACAACGGATGGGGCTCTTTCATCGCGTCCGAATACCTTCCCGGCGACAATCTTACCTGGCTCGGCGTTTTCGACCGTGGTCGGCTGGTGTCAAGCCAGGGACGCAAGCGCGACGCGTACGTGATCCCGCATGTCAGTCCGAGCGGAATCACGGGTGCCCCGGCGATCTGTCATACCGTCTCGCGAGCCGACATCAACGACCTGGGCCCCCGCTGCGTCCTGTCGATCGACCCGGACTTCGACGGCGTCGCCTTTGTCGATTTCAAGTGCGATGTCGCGGGAAGCCCCAGACCTACCGAGATCAACGCCGGCCGCTTCGGCACCACGAACCACTTCTACACAGCGGCCGGTTTCAATTTCCCATGGCTGCTTGCACGCCTGGCGCTTGGAATTCCAGTCGATCCGGATACCCCGCGCGAAAACGTTCTACCCGACGACCTGTACTGGGTAAGGACTCTTGATGCTGGTCCCGCGCTGTTGAAAAAGACGAAAAATGGTCTGGAGCAGATCCCGCGTCTGGGATGAAATCAGCTTGCCGCCCTATTCCTCGGAAGGCTCACCGGGTTCCTGAAGTCGGACATTCGCCCTCATGCCGGCCCGATCCATCGGCCTGACACCAACCGAATTGTCCTCCATGAACTTGCCGCCGATCGTCCTCGCCGGCTGCACGGCATTTGACGGCCTGACCACACGTGACGGAGTGCCGACATTCGAAACGGCCGGTATCAGATTCACCCCGCGCCCCGACTCAGACCCGGTTGAGTCTTCTTCATTTCCTTCCTGCTGAGGGACGACCTGATCCGTTCTTTCGGCCGGCTCATTCCGTGAGTCATCCTGTCCAGTGGCGGCACGGTCAGTGGTTGATGTCCGTGACTGTACCGTCCTCTTCGGGACTGTCCGGGTCCGGGTCACCGGCTTCTTCGCCGCCGGCTTCTCCTCCTGGTCGGCTTCGGGGGCGCTGTCATCCATGGCCTTGAAATCGTCTTCGCTGACGCCCGGCCTGCGCGGCATGCAATTCGGATCCGCGAGGGTGCCGGTGCAAACCAGGCCGTAGAAACGCCCCGACCTGGCGGACTTCCAGCGGGGATCCATCTCAAGCAAAGTCTTCAGGAACCTGTTGGGCTGCTCATCCGAGCCCTTGGCCTTCTTGTCGAAAAACGCGTCGCTGACAGCGAACGCCAGCTCGACCGTTATCTGGGATTTGGAAATGTTGCGGCCGGCCATAAGCCTGATGACCGAATTGCCCTCGACCATCGCGCTGATGTCCTTTCCGTCGATCTTCAGTTTCTCGAAATACACGACTCTGGAGTCAGCACCGCCCGCACCTCGTCGCCCCTGCTTGAGCGCTCCTATGCTGGAACGCTTGTCGATGATGATCGACGCCTCCAGCGAGCCCATGGAAATGTCGGTAAGAGCGATCGCGCCGGCCTGTTTCGTATTCAAAACAGGGTCCTTTGCAACCAGATTGGTCGCGTTGATCTCGAACTGTCCCTCGCTGCCCGACAGACCCGCCTCAAGATCCCACAGCATGTGCCCGCTGCCGGATCTGATAAGACCTGCCAGAGACAGTGGACCAGCGGACAGCCCGGCCGGAAGTGGGAAGTCGACTATCTCGTCAATGGTGACGTCGACCGTCTTGTCGATCAACTTGATCCGGACCGGTCCCAACCATCCTTCGCCGTTTCTTGCGGTCACCTTGAGACTGGGAGAGCCGAAGAGGGTCGAGAACAGTCCGACCTTCACGACGAGCCGATCGAGCTCGACCTTTCTGGGCGTCTCGGTGCGGGTTCCGTCAGGCGCGACGATGACCGATGGTGGCAGGGAGAGGCTGACGCCATCCAGCGTGATCCGGCCGAAACCGCCCGCGCTGACGTCCGAAATCGACAAAGACATGCCGGCCTGGGCAGCCTTCGATTCGATAAACGACTTCAAACGGTCCGACGGCAACGTGAAGCCGATCGACACCACAAATACCACCACGCCGAACAACGACATGCCGGAGATCTTCAGCACCTTCTGCGTCCGGGGGTTCCTGATCCAGTCCATTGCCATGACCAGCTCCAGTATCGAAGACCTATTCGGCCTTCACGGAGGTCTCGCTGTATCTGAATGTCGAGATGCCGACACTCGAGCGGACCCGATTCTTGTCGTTAAACTTTCGGGACATTTCGACCTTGGTGACGAACAGGAGCGTCTCGCTCTTCTCGACCGCGTCCAGGAACCGCATCAGGTCGGCGTGCGGAACCTCCTTGAACTCCAGCGTCTGCTCCTCCTGAATGTAGCCGGAGGCCGCCTTCTTCTTTGCCTTCGATGCCTTGCGCGACTTCACGAGGTCCACTGGGGTCTCGACGGTTTTTCCCTCAAAAGAAACGATGTCGGCGAGCCTGGTGCCCATGGCGCCAGACACGCTCTCGCTGAGTTCGATGTCCTTCAGGATTTCGTTGGCCATCACCCTGACCGAATCCTTGTTCCCCTTGACCGCATCCTCGACCGCGCGTCGACGATTCCTGTTCTCAATGTATGAAGGCGCCATCGCCTTAAGCTCTATCAGGATCTTCCTGTCGGCTTCGATGTCATCGCGAATACTGGAAAACACTGCGGAAACACCGAACCAGGCACCAATGACAATCACGAGCGACAGCGCCAGGGCAAGCAGGCTCACAAGCCTGCGCTCGCGCCCCGAAAGACGGCCGACCATCGATGAAAGCGACTCGAAAATATTCATCTACTCACCCCCGCCCTGCTCGACCGGCGCCGCCTCGGATTCGGGAGCCCCATCCTCGCGTGCCGCGGACGACGCCGAGGCAGCAGAACAGTCCACCGTCATCCTGATCGAGAAACGCAGCCATCCCTGGTGACGCTGAAACTGGATGCGATCGGTGCTCTCGTTCACGATATCCGAAAAGCAGGGATCGGCCTTCAGTCGGTTGATAAGCTCCTCAACCTTTTCGATGGATTCAGCCTCACCCTTGAATGAAACCTGACGCGGCTCAACCCTGATATTCTCGAGCTCCATCGCCCAGCCCAGGTCTACCTCTTCGTCCATCAACTCGCCGCTGTCGGTCAACGCAGAGACACCTGCTTCGTCGCCCTGGACAGCGGCGGGCTCGATCTGGACCCCGGCCGGGTCGATCTCAACGCCGGACTCGCCACCGCCGCCACCACCGGCACCGCCTGCCTGCACGACGGCCTTGAATATTTTTTCGAGCGTCCCGACTCCGGTCCAGGTCGGAAACAATCCTATTTCCTCGCGCGCGCCAGCCCTGACCGTCGCAAGCGCGGAATCAAGATCCGATACGTCCTGTTCCAGAATGTTCGACGCGTATTGAACCAGCTCAGCCTCAATGGCCTTCCGATCGTTGACGAGACCTGCATAGCGCACTGCGGTCCACCCAATACCGAGCAACGCGAACAGAACGAGCGAGGCCGCGAAGAATCGCGCCTTCTCGCGCAAAAGACCGGCGGCTCCCTGCGCGCCGAACTGCCCGACCCGGAGGTTCAGGGACGCCGGCCCGGAAGAGGCGGCCACACCGGTCGCCAGGGCGAGTACCCTGGTCATCGACGAGTCGAGACCCTGACACCCCTGAGCGCCGGGGAAACTGGAGGCGGCCGGGTCGAATTCGACGCACTGAAGAGAAAGAGCCTCGGAAAGCGCGGCGGCCACGACTCCGGCGCCACCTCCGGCAACATGGACGATGTCGAGGGCGGCCCCTGCCTCGGAAGCCGCGGCCATGCTCAACAGCACCTCGCGCATGAACGGCACCCCGACCTCTCCGCCGGAAAGAACCGGCGACGGCAGGGACAGGGCGCGGCTCAGGACAACATCGCGACCACGACAGACGAGAAACTCGACGCTGCTCCCATCAATCCACACGAACATGCGGTTGCGGTCGTGTTCGCCATCGTCCTCTACGAACGGAACCAACGAGGCCAGTTCAAGCCCTTCAACGCCGATATGCTGTGGATCAATCCCCTCTGCCTTCCAGGAATCCACGAACCTTGCGAGGGTATCGGTCCGGACGCCGACTGCCACCACATCGCCAGCGTCCTCGCCGGCCTTCTCGAACGTAATGTGCAGTTCCACATCCAGACCGGTCGGAAGCGTTCCCGCCAGCTCGATCGGAAGCACTTCGGCGATCTTCGCGCGGTCACGGAAGGGAAACGTCAATCGCCGGACAAATGAAGACTCACCCGGGAACGAGACCACGACCGAATCGGACGTGGAAAGCCCGGGCACCAGAACCCGGTTCAACCCGGTGGCAACCGTTTCGAGCGTTGTCGGCGCGGTGTCCTCCCCTTCCGGGGGGACATCAGGGCCGCCAGCCGGCATCAGTTCGAAAGCATGAACCGATTTCAGCTCAAACTTCCGGAGCCTCGTCTCGACGACCGCCGCACGAATGGTGCGGCCGGCGCGCGTCAGTGCAATTACTCTGTGACCCATGTCAGTCCTGTTCCTCCCTGTCGGAGGCCTGTGCCATATCCCTGTCCGTTCCGTACCCCAGGTTCTGTTTGGATGAAGAGTCGAATCCCCTCTCCTTCCAGGAAAGCCACGCCGTGGAACCGACGTCAATCACTGCACTCATCTCGTGTCCGGACTCTCCCACCCATCCACTCGAAGTTACCCTGAGCACGTTACTCTTGGTTCCAGCCTGTGCCCTGAGAGTATCCGCGTTCACAAGAATCAACTGATTCAGCGGCGCTGGCAGGCGCGACCAGAAGCCGACGAAATCAGCCGCCGAGTTGAACGCGGGCATGTTCAATTGCGATTTCATGGTTCGACACGTCTCGAACAGATACATCGCCTGATCCATGATCGACCCCGGAGCCATGTAGTTGTATCCGCAGACCGCCAGCTTGTCCGTGGTCAGGTTGTCACACACCAGCGCCTTGATCAGATAGGGGTCCGCATCGTTCACATTCACTTTTTCCGTGTTGTAAACCGTCAGCATATTGCTGAACCGGCAGTACAAATCGTCGGTGACTCCCTCGATCATGAGCAGTTCGTTCAGGGAGTCCATCTTCGCGTTTCGTGTGCGGTATCCCCATCTCGAGTAACTCTGGTTCTCTCCGGCGCCTGCGGTTGACAGAAGGTTGCCGTTCGAGTCGACGTCCGATCTGGAATCGTCCGGATCTGCCCAGTCGATTATGTTCATGATCAGCTCAACGGCCTTCCGGTCCATTCCGGTCATCGGCGCCTCGTCGATCTGCCCTGCAAGGATCGGATACAGCTTCGAGAAAACCGCCCGTTTCTCCTTGTCCGAACTGCCCGAATTCACGTTAATTCTGGAATCCTCGGGATCGATTTGCAGTTCGAATCCCCCTTCCTCGATTCCTACGCCGCGGACCCCGTCCAGGTTCATCAGTTTGAACCCCATGAACTCGAGCGAGGACGATGTGAACACCTCGACGAACTTCGGTGCGAAACGCCACAACTCAAGGCCTGCGGCCCGCCCGGACAGCCCGAAAGAAGCCAGGGCCTGATCAACCATCTTCTGGGACGTAATCACGAGTCGTCCGATCTCCATGCCTGACCTGGCGTGGAAATAGGCCTGGGTACGTTTCTCAAGGTTGGTCGCCACCTTGATGTCCACGCGGGTACGGTAGGTGAACTCCGCCGAAAACGCGGCCAGGATAGTGAGTCCCGTCAACACGATTATCAGCGCCACACCCCTGTTTCCACCCTCACGCATCGCGACACCTAGAAGTTAAGCGGCTGCCTGATGTGAACCGGCACCTGGGTCTCAAACGGAAATTCGTTCCCGTCGGAGTCCTCGAGCACCACCCTGATATATACCCTTGCCGGCAACTGATATTCCTGAAGCATCTTCTCCTGAGCCTGCTTCATGAACTTCGATCCCTCGGGCGCCACGACCGGTGACACCTCTCCGCCCAGACCGGCTTTCCTGGCCTCCTCCATCTCGACCTTCCACTCGTCGACCCAGTCTTCCTTCTCCTCGTCCCAGTAACTCAAGCGGAACTCACGAATACCGTCGGCAATCACTTCCTCGACGCCGCCCTTATCGGGATCCAGGTCAAGGACGGCCTTCTCGCGACGGAAGATCACATCCTTTCCGTCGAGACTGCCGAACCTGTATTCGACCAACGCCTGGTCCGATTCCCGCGCACCACGGCGCCTGCGCTCGTGGCTGAAGGTGGTCATCATCAATCCATCCTCGCGGCCGTCGAACAAGGTCTCGAAAGCCGGTTCCGACGGGTTTACGTGATTCGACAGGAATGCCATCGAAATGTCGGCCTTCATGTGCGACAACAGAACCTGTGCCGAGTGGTTCAATTCCTCGACGCGGGCGATCCTGTCGCGTGACTTCATGGTTATGCTGATCGACTGATACATCAACAAGGCGATGACCGCGACAAGACCGACCGAGATCATCACCTCAAGCAGCGTGAAGCCGCGGCGCGACGACTCGATCCCGATGTGACGCGAAGTCCTCACTGCTGTCCCGTCCCCTTCAAAGCATTGATGGCGTCGTCGATCTGCCTGTTTCCCGTGTTGGCGGGCGCGCTGCTGTTCACCACTCCCGAAGCCTCGGCCGCCTCGCGCGCCATCTCGGCGTCGCGCATCGCCTGAACCTCCTCCTCGGGAAGCGACACGATGAACGTCTCCACCTTGAAATCGCGCTGTTTCCTGGGGCCGTCGTCCCACGTCATGGTGACCGTCAGCTTCCTTGTCCGCATCGCTACCTGATCAATAATCTGGGGCATGTAGCTGGACAACATCGTCACTCCCATCATCAACTGGGAAAGATTGATATTGCACAGCGACATGATGTCACCGGCCATCGGCCCGAAAAGAGGGGCCAGGGCAGCCATCCTGCTGACATCAAAACCAGCCGCCGCGCCGGAAGGAAGGCCGTCCTCGCCGGAGCCCATGATGCCACCCATGTCGCCGGTGAACGTTTCCATGCCGGCCTGTATCAGTTCCTGCATCTGCGACGGGTCCAGATCCATCGCCTCGAGGTCGTATGAGCAGTCGAACACGTCGTCGAATTCATTGGGCAGTTCGCAGTCCCGACCTTCAAGGTCGTTCGATGGGAAACCTTCCCGGACGTAATAGGCCTGTATGTCGTTGACGACGCTCTCCATAAGATAGGACGCTGTCGTCATCCTGGTGATTCTGGAGACCTGAGTCATCGCGGTCGAGTTTCCGAACGTGATGATCGCGAGCCCCATTGCAAGGATGGTCAGCGAAATCAAGACTTCGGTCAGGGTGAATCCGCGCGCGGCGGCGACCCGCCCGTCTTCTCGCGTCCGATTCTTTCCGCCCAGCCAGAGCATCACGATCCCCTTGCCGACCGGCCGTCAGTTCGCGGCCATCAACGACTCGTAATCGAGTTCTTCCTTGTGGATGACGCCGATTCCCTTCAGCGGCACCGTCTCAATCGTATAAACATCCTCGTCACGCTCGATGTACACAAGCGCCTTCTCAACGTAACCGCTCGGGAAGAAATAGATCTCGGCGGCGCCTTCCTCGGTCGGTTCATCCTGGTGCGAGGTCATGACGCGCTTGAACTTGATCCCGGTGGGCAGCGCGGTCTTCTTCAGAAGATCGTCGCGTACCCTCGCGCGATGGCGCTTCAAGTCAGCGATCTCCTCCTCGGTCAAGTCCTCCAGGGACGGCTCCATGGCCGCTTCGTCATCAGCGCTGGCGACGCCACCCATCTCCCAGATCTGGGCAGCCATTGATCCGCCGTCAAACGGATTGGAAGCCGCCCACTGGTTGACCGCCGCTTCCTTTTCTTCCTTGTCCTTCTCGTCGTCCCGATCTTCCTCTTCGTCGTCCTCTCCGGGGAGAATGGCGATGCCCCCGCAGTTCTGACTGGTCTGGACGCGTTCGACCCACCATGACGACGAATCGAAATCAAGAATCAACCGATAGGTTCCGTTGTTCAGGACCGCCGTGTCGTAGGTGTACCTGATGGCAGTCGAAAGCCTCGCGGCCGCGGTGCTGGCATCCGCGCTCCTGACGCTGCGGATGGTAACCGCCCCGGCCACCGACATCATGATCGCGATCGCGATGACCGCTAACAGTTCGATGACCGTGAAACCTGCCGGTACACGCCTTAGCATCCTGAACGACCCTCCCGGAGCGTCACCTTTCGTAGTTGCAGATGTCGTCTTCGGTACCCTGCCGCTTGTCGGGCCCGTTGGAACACAGGTCATACTCGCGCTCGCTGTCCGTGGACGGGTACACATAGACGAACTCGACGTTCCACGGATCCTTGAGCTGCTTCGTCTTCAGCAGGGCGCCGGCACCCTGGGTCAGCACATCGAGCGACGACGGCATGTCCGCATCGACGGAGTACATCGTGATCGCGTTCTCGATCGTGCTTAGCTGGGCGGCTGCCGACTTCACCCTGGCCTTGTTCAACTGCGGCACGACTCCGACGCCGACCGCGGTCGCCACGATGCCGATAATCGCGATTACGACCATGATCTCGATCAGGGTCATGCCTCTGGACGCCGAGACCGCCGAAAGACGCCTCTTGAAAATCCGCCTGGTTTCCATATCCGTTCTCCTTGCCTGGAAAGGCCCAAAACCGGAACAATCAGCTGCCCGAGATGAGCTGATTCATCTGCAGCATCGGCAACAGCAACGCCACGACCAGAAAACCGACCATCACACCCATGACAACGATCAGGATCGGCTCCAGAACCGCCGTGAGGGTCGAGACCTTGGCGTCGACCTCGGAATCGTAGGAGTCCGCGACGTTCTTCAGCATGGCTTCGAGCTGCCCCGTCTTCTCGCCGATCGCGATCATGTGGGTCATCATCGGCGGGAACTGGCCGCTCGCACGCAGCGGACTGGCCAGCGAATCACCCTCGCGGACCGCCACCCTGGCGTCGTCGATCACCTTCGAAAGAATCTCGTTGGAAACGATGGTACGCACGATGTCGAGCGAGGTAAGAACCGGAACCCCGGACGACAGAAGCGTCGACAGCGTCCGACCGAAGCGGGCGACCGCGACGAGACGATTCAGACGCCCGAAGATCGGCACCTTCAGCTTGAATGCATCCCATTTGACCCGGCCCTTCGGAGTCGCGATCCAGCGCTTGGTCATCACGCCGGCACCGATCAGAAGAGGAATCAGCACAAACCAGGTCGCGCGGAAGAAGTCACTCAACCCGATCAGAATCCTGGTCGGAAGGGGAAGCTGCCCTCCCATGTCCGCGTACATCTCGGTCATCTGCGGCACGACGAATATCATCATCAGCGAAACGAGGCCGATCCCCATGCCGGTCATGATCAACGGATATGCCATCGCGGACGTGACCTTCGACTGCAGCTTCACTCCGGATTCGAGAAAGTCGGCCAGCCTTTCCAGGACCACGTCCAGCGTGCCGGATGCCTCGCCTACCCTGACCATGTTGATATAGAGATCCGGGAAGAAACGACGGTGCTCGTTGAGAGCGTCGGCCAGCGACGTACCTTCGCGGACCTTCTCGCGCACCTGCCCGAGGATCATCTTCAGCTTCTTGCGTTCCTGCTGGTCGACCAGCGCGACGAGGGCCTCGGTCATCGGTATCCCGGCCCTGATCAGGGTCGCGAACTGCCTGGTCATCATCGAGATATCGGAAGGAGTGATCCTGTCGAAAATCGCGGCCAGGTCCACTTCGCGGGCCAGCACGGAGCCGTCGGTCGCCTTGCCGACGCGGGCAGTCTTCGCACCTGCCTCGGTGACCTTGGTCACATAGATTCCGTCCCGCTTAAGCCTGGCGGTCAACTCGGCGACACCATCCGCCTCGGCAACGCCGCCAACCTGCTTACCCTTCGACGAAACCCCCTTGTACTCGAAAAGCGGCATTCACACCTCCGGGGCACGCCCGGTCAGTCTTCGTCACCCTGGGTGACTCTCATCACCTCTTCCGCGGTCGTAATACCGCGACGCACCTTGTCCACGCCGTCCTGACGAAGAGTCAGCATCCCGTGGGACATAGCCATCCTCTTGATCTCGGATGAATCCGCGCTTCGCATCACGAGTTCACGGATCTGATCCTCGACCCGCAAGATTTCGTAAATGGCGTTTCGACCGCTGTAGCCGGTTCCAGAACACTCGGGACAACCAACAGCGCGGTAGAAAGTATCCTCGGGGCGAACACGATCGATTCCGAGCGTCTCAAGCTCTCCGGCCGACGGTTCGTACCTTTCGCGACACTCCCGGCAGACGACACGCACGAGACGCTGAGCCACCGTGGCCAGCACCGAGCTTGCGATCAGGAACGGCTCGATGCCCATGTCGACCAGACGCGTGAAGGCAGACGACGCGTCGTTCGTGTGAAGGGTCGAGAAGACCAGGTGGCCGGTCAGCGACGCCTGGACAGCGATCTCGGCGGTCTCACGGTCGCGGATTTCACCGATCAGTATGACGTCCGGGTCCTGACGCAGGAAGGCGCGCAGACCACTGGCGAAGGTCAGGCCGATCTTGGTGTTCACGTGAACCTGTCCGATGCCGTTGATCTGGTATTCCACTGGATCCTCGACCGTCAGGATGTTCTTGTCGGGAGTGTTGATACGTGTCAGGCACGCGTACAGCGTGGTCGTCTTGCCGGATCCCGTGGGGCCGGTGACAAGGATGATGCCGTGCGGCCTGGTAATCAGTTCGTGCATCACCTCGAGCTTCTGGCCGTTGAATCCGAGGTCGGTCAGGTCGAGGATGGTCGAGGTCTTGTCCAGGATTCGAAGTACCAGACGCTCTCCGAACGAGGTCGGCACGGACGAGAGTCGAACGTCAATTTCCTTGCCCGCTATCACGCGCCGGATCCTGCCGTCCTGCGGAAGACGCTTCTCGGCGATGTTCAGGTTGCCCATGATCTTGATTCGGCTTGTGATCGACGCCTGAAAACGCTTCGGAGGACGAAGAACCTCGCGAAGGATGCCATCCTTCCTGAAGCGAACGGACAGGTGCTTCTCAAAGGGCTCGATGTGGATATCGCTTACCCTTTCCTTTACAGCCTGACCGAGGATCGAGTTGACCAGCTTGATTACCGGCGCCTCGTCGGTCACATCCAGCAGGTCCCTTGAACTCTCCTCAAGGTCGGCGGCAGCCTTTTCGAGATCGCTTTCTTCGTCGCCGAAGACCGCCGAAGCCGTACCTTCCAGACCGGTAAGACGCTGGTATGCCTGATTGATCCCGTCCTCGACCATATCGTAAGTGGCCAGGACGATCTCTATCGCCGCGCCGAACAAAACCTTGAGGTCGTCGACAATCGAAAGATTCAGCGGGTCGGACAGCGCCACCACGATCCGTTCTTCACGTCTGAACATCGGAAGAACGGAATTCTCGCGCGCCCAGGTGATCGGTACCTGTTTGAGCAGGGCAAGGTCGACATCGTCGAGCGGCAGCGACGCCAGCACTTCGAGACCCAGGATTGAACCGAACGCCGCCAGAAAACGCTTCTCGTCGATCAGATCCATCTCGAGAAGCGTCTGAACGAGCCCTTTCTCGGGGTGCTGTGCCCTCGCCTCCTCGACCCTGGCCAGCGACTCGGCATCGACCAGCCTGTGCTCGAGCAGAAGCCTGTTTATGAACTCACTTCCGGAACCAAGCATCTTGAGACGCTCCCACGCCGGCCGGATCTCTCCGGCACGCCGTCATTCAACAACCGGGGTCACAGAGTCCACTTCCTCGGCACTGCCTGCCGCTGGCGCGGGCGCCGGGGTCGAAACCGCGGCAGGTGCCTGGGCCGGGGCGGGCGTCTGGGCCGGAGCCGTGCCGGTGGTCTGCGGAATCAGGCTGAGCGGGTCGTAGTCGATGTCGTGCGAATCCGCCTTGCCAACCAGATCGACGTTATCGAAGCTGGTCTGCTCAAGCATCTCGCGGTCCTTCCTGACATCGTCCATCGTTCTTGCCATGTCCTCGAGCAGGCCGGTCTTTTTCCGGTAGTCGACACTGCCCTGGTATTCCTGCTTGCGAGTAGCCATGTACTCCGCGAACTCGCGCATCTCCTCCATCTTCTGATCGTGAATCCTCTGGAGATCGGACGGATCCTCGATGATGTACGGGATGATGATCATCAGAAGGTTACGTTTCTCGATGGTCTTGACGGTCCGCCGGAACAACGCCCCCAGCACCGGGATGTCGCCCAGCAGCGGGACCTTGTCCACGGCCGACGTCTCAACGTCACGAATCAGGCCGCCTATGACGACCGGCTGCTGATCCTTGACCACGACGACGTTCGTCACCTTACGCTTGGATGTGGTCGGTCCCAGGGTCGAGTCCATCGACTCGACATCGTCAAGCTGCTGTTCGATCTCAAGCCGGACGAAATTCGACTCGCTGATCTGAGGCGTGATCTTCAGAGTCATGTCCACGTCGATTCGCTGGACGTAACTGCCGTAACCGAAACCGCTGGTCAGCGACGACAGGGCCGACGTCGCGGTCGCGTTTCCGGAAAGGCCGGACTGATTGAGCAGGCTGGAAAGGCCCGTGCCAGAAGATGCCTGGTACGGTATCTGCTTTCCAACGACGATCTCGGCTTCCTCGTTGTCCATGGTCAGGATGTGCGGCGTTGACAGCACGTTGACGTCGGAATTCGTCTGAAGTGCCTGAATCGCAAAACCGTAGGCCGGAATCGAGAGTGTGCCGGTCGTGCTGCCCGCGCTGCCCGTGTCGACGTTGACCAGCGGCCCCTGCATGCCAAGCGCCATGCCGCCCGAGATCAACTGCGTCATATCAAGACCGGACATGCCGAGGCCACCCAGTCCGAGCATCAACGGAACGGATTCGCCGCCGATATTCAGCGCGGTGCCGATGCTGCCGGAAATGCCGAAATTCTTGTTCTTGTTGGAAGAAATTTCCATCACGACCGCCTCGACGTAAACCTGCTTGCGACGCACGTCGAGCTGCTGGATCACGCGCTTGATCGAGACGTAGTCCTTCAGCGAACTCTCGATAACGAGGCTGTTCGTCGGCTTGTGGGCGGTGATCTTCACCTCGCCCGAGAACAGGCTGGCCGCGCCGGAACCGCTGGCCGCGCCCTTGCCCGTGGACTTCCGGCCCGAACTGGACGTCAGCGAGGAAAGCGTCGAAGCGACGTCCTCGGCATTCGCGTTTTCGAGGTAGTAAATATGAATCTGGCCTTCGCCCTCGATCGGCATGTCCATCCGGCGCAGCAACTTGTCGATCTTCAGGTACGCAGCCGGGGTGGCCACTATGATGAGCTGGTTCGTGCGCTCGTCGGCAATGACCTTGGACATGATCGCGGCGCCATCGGGAGTATTGACGCCACCATCTTCACCGGCCTGCGGGCCCGCGCTCTGGGTCGGCTTCCTGCCACCCGTGGCATTGCCCGAAGCCTTATCACCAAATATGGACGTGATCAGGGTGGCCATCTCGGACGCGGACGCATACTGCACGGGACGGACCCAGATCTTCTCGCGTCCGGTCGGCACATCCAGTTCCTGGATGAACTTCAGCATCCTGACGATGTTGCTTCCCAGGTCGGTGATTATCAGCGAGTTCCCGGGCTGATAGACTGACACGTCGCCGGCGGCGGTCTTGAACTTGGTCAGGACCTGGGCCACGTCGTTGACGTCGATATGCTTCAGGACGACGATTCTGGTCAAAAGCCTGTCCTCGGCCGGAACCTTCTCGCTGTCCGTGTATATCGGAACCACCTCGGTCTTCGCCTTGCTCGTATCGACGATCTTGTAGAAAGCCCCGGAGGGAACGACGGTCATGCCGTTGATGTCGAGCGTGGCCAGAAACGCCTTGTAACCTTCGTAAACGGTCACCGGAGTCGTTGACAGGATATTGACCTTGGCCGTCGAGAAATTCTGCGGAAGCATGAAGTTCCGCTGCGTGATACAGGCAAAAAACTTCACGACATCCTTCAGCGGGGCATCCTCGAAGTCGATGCTGATTTTCGCGTTCAGGGGCAACGGCTTGCACTTCGCGTCCATCTGGAAGTTCGTCTTCCAGGACACTACTTCCTCGACCTCCGGGGGAATTCCGGTGGGCGACACGGTGGGCTGCACCGTGGCTTGACCCTGTGCCGGCACGCTTCCGACCTGGGGATTGATCGACGTTGAAGGAGCCGTCTGTGTCGACGGCTTCGCGCTACCCGCGCCAGGCAGATCCGGCGGAGGCAAGCCACCCCCGGAGGGAAGGACCTGAGCCGCCTTCCCGCTGTCCTGCGCGATCGCGTCCCGGGACGCGGACGCCAGCGACACCAGGGCGACCAAAGCCATCATGCTGAAAATTCCCGTTCTGGCCGTAAGCCGGAAGACCGGTTTCATATGAGCCTCACTGAATGGTGTAATTCATCGTCACTTTCTTACCGCGACGAACGACATCTATAGCTATCTGCGAACTGCTCCGCAGTGATTCAAACAACTGAATCGCCTTGTTCGGGGTATCGATCTCCTCGCCGTTGATCCGCTGGAGAAGGTCCCCGGACTGCATCCCGAGCGACTTGTACAGACTGTTCGGCCTGATGCCGACCAACCTGAATCCGGCGTATTTGCCACCTTCGTAATTCGGAACGATTCTGGCCTGCATGCCGAGTTTGGTGAGATCCTGGAGTTGTTCCTCGAGCATGTTGCGGTCTATCTGGTAGTCGTACGGCCCCTTCTTCTGGATACCGGCCGCATACGGATCGCCACCGTCGGCCGGCGCGGTTCCCACGGCCACGGCCGCCTGTGTCGCGACCCTCGGCGTCGCCCGATCGACCGCTTCGTCCCAGAGTGTAACGACGCTCAGGTTCTCGCCCTGGCGCAACACGATGTACCGTGCGTGGATCTCGAAAACCTCGACGATTTCATTAAGAAGCTGCCCTGTCCGGACAAGTCTGGGTTTGTCATCGAGCGAAATCATCGCCAGGGAGTCGGCGGCTTTCGTGGACATCATTGTGCCAAGGAGCTTCACGTTCAAACTGATCGCCGGGCCACCGCCCTGACCGGTACCATCCCCTTCACCCGGCGTACCCTCCTCGACGGCCACCTCGGGCTCGGCATTGAAGATGTTCCGTTCGGAAGTAGCGCTGACAATAGCAGTACCGAAGGAGGGCCTGACCACTACCGGCACCGGGCTGGCTAAATCGCCACCGCCCTCGCCCGGCTGTTCGGAACCAGACGCCCCTCCCATCAGCACGAACCCGAGCGCCTCGGAGAACAATCCCGCGGCTAAAAACGCCCCGACGGCGATCACGCCCAGGGTCGCCACCCAGAAGTGTCTTCGAATGAATTCCTGCATTGCGGCCCGCTCCAGGGCATAAATCCGGTGTCAATGCTTGCAAGTTACATACCA
Source organism: uncultured Anaeromyxobacteraceae bacterium (assembly GCA_964573455.1). GTDB lineage: Bacteria > Myxococcota_A > UBA9042 > DTJE01 > DTJE01 > JAGOFO01. The sequence goes on from CAZNJW010000013.1 coordinate 22,330, forward strand.
TCGGCCCCGCCAGAAACGGAATCGATGGCTGTGGCTATCTTTACGCAAAGTTACATGACGTCATATCGAGGGTTCGCATTCCAAAAAGGAGTCCTTTCCCGCGCGCGACCCGCGCGGGAATGACATTTTGGCAATCGGACGGCGCCGAACACGCAATTGTGACAGGCCGGACCGCCGTGGGCGAATCACAATTCGCCACCGCACCCTGACCTGCAACGTTTGACGGTTCACACTTCAGTTCGGATAATACCCTGGTTTGGTGTTCCGGCAGAAAGGCCCGGGGAATACCTCGTGATGAATCGTTCAAACCTGTCGATCATCAAATACTTCCGTGTCGGGTTCGGGCCGGCGCGACAAGCGATTCCGATATTGCTTGCGGCATTCATGTTTGTCGGATGCGACTATTTTTCGTTCATACCGGATCGCGATATTCAGGATGTCGAACATGACGATCTGCCATTCTACCCGCCCGATGACTGGGAGCCTTCCGACGACGGCAACGCCGGTTTCATCATCACCAGCGCGACTCCACTGACCGGATCGGTTCGCGGTGGAACCAGGGTGACCATCGAGGGGCGAGGCTTCAGGTCGGGCTCCACCGTCTTCTTCGGCCCGCTCGAAGGGCTCGAGACCGTGGTCGAGAATGAGTACATGATCAGATCGACGTCGCCCGTCTGGAACGGATACAGCGAGACCGTCGACGTGTATGTGGTTCGTCCCGACGGAAAGAAGACGGTTCTTCGACCAGGCTTCCGCTACCAGGCGCCGGTCGTGGTGGCATCGGTACACCCGCGGGTCGGACCGTCGATCGGCGGCACTCCGATAACGGTTTCCGGATCCGGCTTCGCACCCGACGCCACCGTGATCGTGGACGGCAGGGCGGCACTTCAGTCCATCAGAATGGACGATGCCACGATACTGGCCGTCACCCCGCCCGGCGAATCGGGCGACGTTGACGTCACCGTGGTTACCGGCGATACATCCACCGGCCTCGGCCGGGGTTTCACCTACTTCGATCCTCCGACCGACCTGGTCTGCAGCCCGACGATCGTGGACATGGACGGTACGTCGGGTGATCGGCTTTCCGAGATTCAACTCTCCGGGCTCAACCTGAACGGGATTGACTCCATCTCACTTTCCGCTGGAAAGGTTGCATCGCTGGTGGTCGATGGCCCGGAATCCGCAGGGTTTGTCGCGGACTTCAACGGGATGACAGGGGGAGGCCCGGTGGACGTGACGGTCGCCGGTCCCGGGGGAACCGTGGTCACCCGCTCCTGCTTCACTGCACTCGAAAAAGAAGATATCGACTCGCCTGCCCTTAAGATTCACGCGGTGAAACCACGATACTTCCCGCTGTCCGGGGGCATCACGGCAACGATGACGGTAACCGGGCTGGACAGTGGCAACCCTTCGGCGCTCGTGGCAAGGGTAGCTGGGGTTGCGACTCCGGTCACCGAAGTTCCCGACATGAACACCGTCCTGTTCACCGTGCCACCGGGCGCACCGGGTCCGGCCGATGTCAAACTTGAATCGCCGACGGAGTCCGCAACCATCAGCAAGGCAGTCACCTACAGAACCGACGCCGCGATAACCGGGGTTTCTCCGTCGAACGCGCCGGCGACAGGAAGAACTCCGGCAACCGTCGTCGGACATGGCTTGTCTGGGGCGGTCGAGGTGCTGACAGGGCCGCTGCCGGCCAGAATCAACGGGACGCCGGCAGACGACGCCATACAGATTACCCTGCCGGCCGCCGGACCGGGAGTCCACGATGTCACCGTCACTCTGAAGGACGGCACCACGCTGGTCGCGCGCGACGCGGTCACCTTCGCCTCGGATACCCCCGGGGCCATGGCGATCTGGCCAAACCGTGGCTCGCTGGCGGGTGGCACGCTGGTATACGTCACCGGCTCAGGTCTCGTTTCAGGCACCCGGGTTTTCTTTGGTCGCTACGAGGCGGTCGCTGCGTCGACCGACGATCCCGGCCGCATGGCGGTCATCTCGCCGGCCGGCGACAATGAGGGAACAGTCGATGTCCACGTGGTCGACTCGGACGGCGTGCGACAAACGCTGTCCGACGCCTTCACCTACTTCAACCCGACCGGATTCCTGGGCGGAACCTGGGGCGCCCCGATCTCTGGCGCTGTCAACGTGACGGTGATCGACAGCTACAACGAAACGCCGATCCCGCAGGCTTTCGTGATGATTGGGAGTGATCCCGAGACGCCATTCAAGGGTTTCACCGATGGACGAGGCATGGTGACCATGTCCGGTCGCGGCCTGCGCGGTCCGGTCATGGTGACGGCCACCAGGCAGGACTACACCACGTGGAGCGTGGTCGGAGTCGACGCCGAGAACATCACGCTCTATCTGGAACCTCTGTACAACCAGCCGCCGCCGAACAACGGCAACGGCGAGGGTGAGACCGTGTTTCCCCTCAACCCGGGCCTTGTCTCAGGTCGCGTGACCGGCACCGACAAGGAATTCATCGCTCCGCCGGTGTCATGCTCGGGCATGCCCCTGACCAACGGCTTGATGTGTTATCCCTGCGACGGCGACGACGACTGTGGCGAGGACGGAGTCTGTGTCCTGACAGGTCCCACCGCCATGACTTGCTCGAAGGCTTGCGAAGTCCGGACGGACTGCCCAGGGGGATGGGACTGCTATCAGGGAGACGTTTCCGGGGGAGTATGCAAGCCGAGTCCGGGGCAGGAGCAGGTGCTGTGCGGGATATCCGATTCTTCGAGCGCACGGTGGTCCGACTCCTTTGGTCCGGGCGCGACGATGTCCCCCGAACAGACGTTCATTCTGAACTCTCGTCTGGGTGACGTTGCCGTTTACTGCGTCGGTGGATATGTAAGAAGTACAGACGGCGAATTCGTTCCCGTGATCATGGGTCTTGAGAGGCACGTCCCGGTTGGAACGGCTTCCATCACGACCGGGATCGACGTGCGTCTCCAGATTCCGCTCGACCGTTCGCTCAGGCTGAGGCTGGTGGCACCGCCGGAGGGGCCCGGTGCGCCCCCGGTCAGACTGGCCGGCATCTCGATGTACCTGGGTTCGGACGGTTACCTGAACCTTTGGCCAGCGCAGACCAGTAACCAGTCGAACACGTTCGTTTTCGAGCGCCTGCCCACCTCGTTCAACGGCCCGCTCGAAGGGGTCTCGGTGAGCGTCTCGTCCGAAGTCGATCCTCCCGGTTCCTTAAACGAACCGTATTCCGTGGTATACCCCGAGGATTTCAAGCCGTCGACACCGCTCGCCGTCCGAATCGAATCGGATCACACGACCAGGATCGACGACACGATGGCCATCGATGCCATCGGAGCCTGCCATTCCTCCGCCGGCGGCATCGTCATCGACTCGTCCCACAGGGCCTGGATGCTTGATCTGACCGGCAGTATTTCGGCTCTGCCGTCAATCGGCTACTCGGACATCACGGACTGCGCATGGCTCGACGACGGTCGTATCGCATTCACGGGCAGCGGCTCCCGTGTGTATACATACGACCCGGTCTTGATGACATTCTCAACGGATTATGTTGGAGCCGGGACCAGAACACTGGATCTGATAGCGCGATGCGACGAAACGACCTGGGTCGCCGGCCAGGGAAAGCTGTTTGCAAGGGCCGATCAGGACGGCACATGGCTCGACATCGCGTATGGGTCTCCCGCGCCGATCTCAAGCCTGACCTGCGACGAAGATGGACGAGTGATCGGAACAGGTCCGCGTGGGATGCTGTTCTCAGCGGGTTTTGAAGACTTTTCAACCATTCGCGTGCCTGGGATGACGAGGGATCTTCACTGTGCGGCATTTACCGGTGATACGTGGTTCGTGGCAGGGGACAGGGGCGTGATTCTGACGGGATCTTCGCTGACCGGATTGAAACAGATCGACTCCGGTCTGCTGGACGATATAACGACCTGCGAGGCGACCGACAAAGAATCGGTGCTTCTCGGCGGCTCACGCGGGCTGGTGGCCGTGACCGACGGCGTTGATGTTACCGTTCTCCGGGCGCCGAAACTGGACGTCCAGATGATGGCCTTCGTGCCGATCCCCGGCAGCCCGGACGACTCGATCGGAACGGTGGTTCTCGGCGTGGCCGGCAACGTGGTCATGGCCGGACCGTTCATGAACATCCCGGTGTTCACGTCGCCGCTCGAAAACTGGCTGTGGCTGGACGACGTACTTGAATGGGACATCGCCACTCCGCCATCACCTTCATTCTTCTACGTTCGGTTGTACACAGTCGGAGTGTCGGGGCGATGGTCTATTATCGCCGACGGATCAGTGCGCAGGTTTGAGCTTCCGGATGTCGGTCTCGCGTCCGGGCTCACTCTGGATCCGATCAAGCCCGGCACGGTCAGTGTCTTCGTCTATTCGATCCTGTCCGACGGCTTCGACATCGACAATTATGACAGCACCAGCCTGTACACAAACAGATGGCAGGCCTGGTCGGCAACCGGTTTCACCACAAAAGGTCTTTGATTAACACTGGATTCCGCCCGCTGGTGGTTCTGAGGGGCTGCGACACGAGGAAGACCGACTATCGGTGCCGACGCTTCTTCTTGCGGTTCTTTCCGCCGTCCTTCTGATCGCCCGATTCACCACCGGAAGCGGAATCCTCGACCGCGCCCATCATCACGGTCGCATTCTCGTCGCCTTCGGCGTCACCGTCGACCGCTTCGTCCACAAGAGACTCATCCTCGATCATGGCTGCGACTTGATCGGCGTCGAAATTCATAGTCTCGGACACTTCCTCGAGTTCGGGGATCGAGTCGATCGCCTCCATCGAGACTGTCGCGCCGGGCGCGTCATAGTCGTTGTCCGAGTCGTCGCCCGCCGCGACAACCACGTCCTGAAGGGACTGGTACTGTTCCGCCGGCACCTCGAAAGCAGGCGAGTCGGCATCCCCGAAGTCCACCACCGGTTCAGGCACTGGCTCCGCCTCTGGTGCGACCTCGGCAGCCACCGCGACGAATCCCGCCGGCCTGCCGGAATATGTCCGCGCGAAACGTTCGAGCAATTCATCCGAACCTGGAACCTGCGCGTGCCTGACCAGCAGGTCTATGACTATGTCGTCACTGTGTGACTCTTCAACCTTGTGTGTTTTCCTGCCCATCCCCAAACCCCTCCTGGAGTCAATCGGTTCAATATCATTGCAGAGCTTTTGCCAGCGCGTCAAGTATGACGGATCTGTCAGACGGTGTGTCGACAGCGCCCTGTGCCAGAGACGGAGAGCCGCCGCCACGACCACCCAGGGGAGCAAGAATGGCGTTCAGAACCTGGCCGGCCGGACGCTCCTTCTGCAAATCGGGAGTCACAGCAAGACATACCGATGTTTTCGGACCATCCGCGACGGTGATCAGGACCATTCCGGAGCCGACCTTGTCGCGCATCATGTCCGACAGCTCCCGCAGTCCCTTCTTGTCGATGCCGTCGGCGGAAACAAGCATCACCCGGACGCCGCCGACAACAACAACGTCACGATCGGCAGGGCCGCTGTTTCCAGCCGCAGCAGCCTTCACACGAAGATCTGCGACCTCCTTGCGAAGGACCTTCTCGGCCTCGACCAGTTTTTCGATCTTGTCGATCACAGCGGCGCCGTCGGCACGAACCGCGCGCTCGACCTGTCGGACGAGCGAGTCCCTTTCCTTCAGGTAGGCCACGGCGGCAATCCCGGTCGCGGCCTCGATACGGCGTATGCCCGCTGAGATTCCACCCTCGGACAGAATCTTGAACACGCCGATGGACGAAGTACGCGGAACGTGAGTTCCGCCGCACAACTCAATCGAATCGCCCATCTTCACCATCCGCACCTTGTCGCCGTACTTGTCCTCGAAGAAGTGGAGTGCTCCTGCCGCCACCGCGTCCTGAATACCCATTTCGGTCGTCGTTACTGGACTGTCGTCAAAGATCCAGCCCTGAACAAGTTCCTCGACCCTGGCGATCTCGTCCGAAGTCATCGGCGCCATATGTGAGAAGTCGAAACGCATGCGCTCGGGGGTCACGAAAGAACCGCGCTGACGAACATGGGTCCCCAGAACCGTCCTGAGAGCCCTGTGAAGCAGGTGGGTGGCGCTGTGATTGCGTCTGGTGGACATGCGGGAAGGATCGACCGTAAGGAGTACCTCGTCGCCCACCGTGATGGTCCCGGACGACATTGTACCGACGTGAACAAAGCAGTCCTCGCCAGGCTTCCTGGTGTCCGACACCGTGAACTCGACGCCTTTTGCCGCGATCACGCCCCTGTCGCCGACCTGACCGCCAGACTCGCCGTAGAACGGGGTCACATCGGTCACGATCATCGCGGCTTCGCCTGCCTGAACACGTTCAACGGCGCCACCGGGCTGGAAGATCGCCTTGACGGTAGCGGGGATGCCCGCACCGGCGGTCTCGTCGTACTCGTATCCGCAGAACTTCGTCCGAAGTCCATTCTGACGGCAGTGCTCCAGGATCGAATCCATTGATCCGTCGTGCGCCTTCCACGAGGCACGTCCACGAGCGCGCTGTTCTTCCATCAGCGCGTCGAAGCCGTCCCGATCGATTCGCATCCCACGCTCCGACGCGACGACCTCGGTCAGATCGACCGGGAAACCGTGGGTGTCGTAGAGCGTGAAAACGGTATTTCCATCGACCACGTCGAGGCCGGCGGCGTTAGCCGACGAAATGGCGGCGTCAATCAGTTCCATGCCGGAAGACAGAGTCCTGAGGAATCTTTCCTCTTCCTGGCCGGCGACCCTGGCGATCACCGCCGCGTCGCGTTCCAGTTCCGGCCAGGCAGCGCCCATCACCTCTCGCACGAAGAGACAGATGTCGGTGAAGAACGGTCCCCTGAAACCGAGCTTGTGCCCGAATCGCAGCGCCCGCCTCATCAGGCGGCGCAGCACGTAGCCGCGGCCCTCGTTCTCGGGAAACACGCCATCCGCGATAAGAAACGCCGTGGCCCTGGCGTGATCGGCGATGACCCGCAGGGCGGTGTCGGTTTCGTCATTGACGCCGTACTGGACACCGGCTGCGTGCGCGGCGCGATCGATCAGCGGCCTGAGCAGGTCGGTGTCGTAGTTTGTGCGGACACCCTGCAACACGGACGCTATACGCTCAAGTCCCATGCCGGTATCGATGGACGGCGCAGGAAGCGGCGTCATCCGGCCGGTTTCATCCCGGTTGAACTGCATGAAGACCAGGTTCCATATCTCCATGAAGCGGTGTCCCTGGTCGTGCATCGAAGTACCTGGATACGACGGGCCTCGATCGACGTAAATCTCGCTGCACGGTCCGCAAGGTCCGGTGTCGCCCATGGACCAGAAATCATCGGGATCCGCGATTATCCTTGAGGGGTCGACACCCGCCTCGCTAACCCACAGTCCGCGCGCTTCTTCATCGTCGGGATGGACCGTCACCCACAAATCCGCAGGGTCGAGTCCGTAGACATTTGTCAGCAGGTCCCACGCGTAAACGATGGCGTCCTTCTTGAAGTAGTCGCCGAACGAAAAATTGCCCAGCATCTCGAAAAACGTATGGTGCCGCGGGGTGCGCCCGACCTCGTCCAGGTCGTTGTGCTTGCCGCTCACCCGAAGGCACTTCTGCGAGGTCGTGGCCCGTCTGTAACCCGGGTCGCGATATCCAGCGAAGACATCCTTGAACTGAACCATTCCGGCGTTGACGAACAGCAGGGTCGGGTCCGCCGGCGGAATCAGCCCGTGGCTGGCGACAATCCGGTGGCCCTTTCCCTCGAAGTACTTGAGGAACTTCTCTCTGATTTCTGAAGATTTCACTTCTGCCTCATGGGATTGACGGAAGGGCCGGCGTCACGCTGCCGGGCCCTCGTCGATGGAGATTCCGAATTTCGCGTAGACATCGCGGGTAACCGCGGCCAGATCCTCCGGGTTTTCCTTGAGATACGCCATTGCCTGCTCGCGTCCCTGACCGAGCCTCTTTCCTGCGTAGCTGAACCATGAACCGCTCTTCTCGATGACATTGGCGCCGCTTGCCAGGTCGACGACCTCACCAAGACGATTGACGCCCTCGCCGTATACCAGATCGAATTCCGCCTCGCGGAAGGGCGGCGCCATCTTGTTCTTGACGACCTTCACCTTGACACGCGAACCGGTGGTGGTCTGACCGTCATTGTCCTTCACGGCCTGGCCACGCCTGACCTCGAGCCTGAGGGACGAATAGAACTTCAGCGCGTTTCCTCCGGTCGTCGTTTCCGGGTTTCCGTACATCACGCCGATCTTCATGCGGATCTGGTTGATGAAGATCATGCAGGTGCTGGACTTGGACAGGACGCCGGCCAGCTTCCTGAGTGCCTGACTCATCAATCTGGCCTGGAGTCCGACGTGCGAATCACCCATCTCGCCTTCAAGTTCAGCCTTGGGCACCAGGGCTGCCACCGAGTCCACGACCACCAGGTCGACCGCGTTAGTCCTGACCAGCGTCTCGGCGATCTCGAGAGCCTGTTCGCCGGTGTCCGGCTGGGCAAGAAGAAGGTCCTCGACCGAAATGCCAAGTTTCCTTGCATAGTTCACGTCAAGAGCGTGTTCCGCATCGATGAACACTGCCAGCCCGCCGGCCCGCTGACACTCCGCGATCGCCAGAAGCGTAAGCGTGGTCTTGCCGGACGATTCCTGACCGTAGATCTCGACCACGCGCCCCTTGGGGTATCCGCCAATGCCGAGAGCGATGTTCAAACCGAGCGATCCGGTGCTGATTACCGGAACCTTGTTGATTGATGAGCCGTCGTTCGCCAGGCGCATGATGCTGCCCTTGCCGAACTGACGCTCGATGGTCGCGACCGCCACGTCGATATTCCGCTCACGCTGCTCAACCGTGTCGGCCACCTTGATCTGCGTTCCCTTGGCTTCCTTCGCCATTGTGGTTCCTCCGTGGAACATGGTTTCATCGGACGCCGCGCAAAGGTTCCACGCCGCGGCATCACGTTCTTCACAAGTCGCCGAACAACGCGTCGTCGAAATCGATCGACCTTAACCTGCGGTAGGACAACATCGGCGTGGCTCCGACCTTCGAAAGGACGGCCGAGGCCAGACCGGATACCCTGACCAGCGAGGGGAGATTCGACAGTGACTCTACGGGAATCGCCGGAAGAGCGGATGACCCCGGCACCCAACCGAACACAAACCTGAAGCCGCCCGGAACACCGGCGCCTTCACGAATCTCAAGCCCGGTGGACTCAAGCCCGGATGTCAGTGCCTGAAGCATCTCCTTGAATTCGGGCATGTCGGACCAGACCCTGGACTGGATGAACGCGGAGCCGTCCGGAAGGCGTTCAAAAACGGGCGGATCGACCCTGAGTTCAACTTCCCTGAGACCTCGCAGTCTGGTCAAACAGCTTCGAAGGCCCATGGTCGCGACCTCTTCGCGAGCGCGGGGTGGAAGGTCGGCGGACGCCAGAACCACGCAGTATGACTGAGGAGGCATCCAGACCGCGCGCACATCGCGACCCAGGGTCTTACGGACATCCCTGACCATGTCGAGCAACTGATTCACGAAGGGGAGACGCGGCTCGATGATCACCGCGACCGATAGTTCCACCCCTGGACTGTCATTCGAAGCCATCCGGATCCTTCAGCCGGCGCGCCCGATCAGGCCGCCGGAATCAAAAATTCGACGCAGGTTAATTCATGACCGACTGGCCGGCAACCTCGAAAACCATCGGATTGCCGCCACGACCAATACACCAGCGCCTGACAAGGTCGAGAGCGAAGATCGCGGCGGCCCGCCGTATTTCCGCCCTGTTTCCCTTGAAAAACTGTTCCACGCCACGCACGCCGTCCGGTGTTGCCAGCCCGAACCAGAGGGTTCCCACCGGTTTCTCGATGCTGCCCCCACCTGGACCCGCCACTCCGGATACCGATACTGCCACATCCGTGCGGCCATGACGTCGCATCCCGGCGGCCATCGCCAGAACGACCGGCTCGGACACTGCCCCGTGCCTGTCGATCACGTCGTCCGGCACGCCCAGCAGTGACGACTTGAGCTGATTCGAATACGCAATGACCCCACCGGCAAAAAAATTCGAGGCACCGGGAACCGACGTGAGCATCTGGCCGAGCAGTCCGCCGGTACAGGACTCGGCGACCGAAAGGGTCAGTCCACCAGCCGCCAGATGAGCGCCAACGACACTCTCCATCGAGCGGCCCTCGAAGGTGTACACCGCCTGGCCGTATCTGGCACAGAGATCGCTGACGATGCGCGGCCCGGTACACTTGACCACGACCTCGGGATGTTCATCCCAGCAGATGGGGATTTCTTCGCCGTCCCGCGACAGGCCTCGCACGAATGTCGACACGTCGGACAGTCCCGGTCCAAACAACCTGACGATCATGGTTTTCGAGTCACACATCCAGGCCTCCACGACGCCAGCGGCGGCCGACGACACGCTTACTGCAACACGCGCACGGTACTATATCACCAATCGACGCGGCCGTAACCGGTCAAGGCTTGGGATTCAAAAGGGCGGCGGCACCTAGAATTCCGGCATCTTCCCACAACTCGCAAAGAACGATCGATGTTCGCTCGACCAGCACCGGATAGGCGCGTCGCTGGAGTTCCACGCGCATCGTCGGCCCGAAGGCATCGAACGACCGCGCCAGTCCACCGCCGAGGATGACGGCCTCGACGTTGAGCAGATTCAGGAAGGTTCCGATCCCCATTGCCAGGTAATAGCCGACATCGTGGAAGTACTTGACCGCCACCGGATGTCCATCGCGGCACATCTGATAGAGTCGGCGCGGCAGATCCGGATCGGCGAGTGCCTGCGGGGTGTCGTCGCCGAACAGGCGATCGCGTGCCACGTAGTTTCTGAGGCCCACCGCCGCCACGTACTGCTCGATGCAACCGCGGCTGCCGCAATTGCACGGGAACCCCTCGGGCTCGACACCGATGTGTCCCAGTTCGCCGGCCATCCCGTCGGCGCCGCGATAGATCGCTCCGTCAAGAAACAATCCGCCACCAAGACCGCTGCCCAGCGTAAGGCACAGAAAATCACGCATTCCGCGTCCGGCTCCGTAAACAGCCTCGCCCAGCGTGATCACGTTGGCGTCGTTGTCCAGGCGTGTCTCGAGCCCGGTGGCCTCGGACAGCATCCTGCCCAGTTCGAAGTCGCTCCATTCGACAAAATTTGGGGCCCTGACGATCACACCCGTGGCATGGCGAATAGCACCTGGAGAACCGATTCCGATTCCGGCTGGTTTCTCACCGGGTTCAAGGAACTTCGTGCACAGTTCTTCAACCACGGCGGCGAGACGCCTGACAATCCCTTCCTGACCACGATCGGTCGGATTCAGGTTCACGACCACGGTGCCGACAATACGCTCGCCCCTGACCAGACCAGCCTTGATCCGGGTCGCGCCCAGATCGATGCCGATAACTGACCTTTCCATCATCCGTTCTCCGAAACCTTCTGCAGCAGCTTGATGTCGCAGGGATAAGTGACCTTCAGATTCGACGAGTCCGACTGCGCCACCACTGCCTTTCCGCCTGAACGAATGACAAGCTGGATGTCGTCGGACATATCAACGATTCCGGCGGCCAGAGCGGCCCGGTGGGCATTCAGGATCAGGTTTGGCTCAAACGCCTGGGGCGTCTGGGCGTTCCACAACCCCTTGCGATCAACCGCCTCGACGAGATGTCCGTCCGAAACCCGGTAAACGGTGTCGGTCACCGGACAGGCCAGGGATGCGGCGCCTGTCTTCTCAGATGCCTTCAGCACCTCGTTGACCATCTCCGGGGTGGCGAAAGGACGCACGGCGTCGTGGATAATCACGCGACGCAATGTCGCACCGCCGAGCCGCGCGGCAAGAATCAGGCCCGAGAACGAGGACATCTGACGCGTAGATCCGCCGGGCACCACGTCGAGAACCTTCGGGTACTGGTTGCGACCAAGGAAGGCCCGCATGAAATCGACCCAGTCGGGTGGCACCACGATGACCACGCCATCGACCACGGCGGTCTGTTCAAACAGGTCCAGCGCAGACGCAATCACCGGTCTGCCGCCAACTTCCTCGAACTGTTTGGGGCGCCGCGCGCCGGCCCTGCGACCCATTCCTCCGCCGAGAACGACGGCAACAGTCCTGATCGACATCGACACAACCTCCAGCCGGGAACCCGCGAAACACACTTAAGATAACAGTCTTCTGCACTCACCCCCAAAGTCTTTCCATGATTCCGTTGTTCCGTATGAAACTTCGATCAGTTAAAATCCGATAATCTGGAGCGTGTTGCTCGAATCCGAGGTTCGCAGGGATGAAGAATACCGTCATCGCGATTCTGATCATTGCCGTCGGCATTTTCGCAGGCTGCTCTTTCAACTCCGTGGTCTCCGACAACGGGGGCGGGGGCGACGACCTGTCTTCGCAG
>CAZNJW010000014.1:0-34495 GCA_964573455.1 uncultured Anaeromyxobacteraceae bacterium
GTGCTGGCGTTTCTGTCAGACGTCCACCATGGCGGTCTGGTCGGAACGTCCGACATTGATCGCATCGAGCATGCGGTCCGCCTGGTCAACCCTGACTGGGTGATCCTTGGCGGTGATCTGACCGACGAGGATGGAGGCGGCGACCCGTCCGTGTTCCGCAGGTTCGCTCGGTTCGGCGCTCCGGGCGCGGTTTTCGCGGTTTCCGGGAACCATGAGCGATACTCGGGCGGGGAAAAGGTACTGGACGCGCTGTCTTCGTCTGGAATCCGGGTTCTTCGTCAGGAATCGGTCTGCATCGATGACGCCTTTTGCGTCGTTGGAGTGGACGACCCGGCGCATCTCGGACCTGGCTCCAGGCCTGACGCCGCGCTGCTGCAGGCAGTCGCAACAGCGGCACCCGGGCTGCCTGTCGTGCTCGTCTCGCATCAACCGATCAACGTCGAACTGGCCGCTTCGGCCGGAGTGGATCTGATGTTGTCCGGGCATACCCATCACGGGCAGTTTCCGCCCGCGACGATCTTCACCCCTCTTGTTTATCCATACTGGGCCGGCCGTTATCAGGTCCAGTCGATGATACTGTACGTCAGCGCTGGAGCAGGTTTCTGGGGGCCGCCCCTGCGTCTGGGCAGTCGCCCCGAGGTGGTCAGGGTCGTCCTGCGTTCCCGGACCGTCGCGCGGTGATCGGCACCAGCCCGGCATCCTTGTTGAAATCGAAGTACTCGCGCCAGATTCCCTCACAGTCCCCGATCAACGCGCATTCGGAACACTCCGGCGGATGAACCTTGCCCTGAACGCGGTCACGGCTCCAGTCGCGGGCGGGCTGGTCGAGTTGCCTGACCTCAGACCGGAACGATGCTCTGAAGATGGTCTCCGATGCGTGGTCCATGTGCTCACCAAGAAGGCACAGAGGCACCGACTCGGTGACATAGATGGCGCCGGCGTCTCGTAGCAGGTTCATGGCGGCGGTCAGCGAAGGCATGATCTCGGAAAACGACGGGATCGCCAGCGCGTGTTCCCTTGCCGCATTCCCCAGACCGTGCGGAAATGTGAAGTTGAACTCCCGCACCCCGGCGTCGAGCGCCGTCCGTGCCAGCGCGTCGAGGCTGTCCCGGTTCAGGCGCGACATCAGAACCTTCAGTGTGACTTTTTCACCCGAACGACACAATTCCCTGATGCCGGTCATCGTCTGATCGAACGAACCGGGAGCCCTGGTTACCGCGTCGTGTATCCCGGCTGTCGCGCCATGAAGCGCGATGATGAAGCGTACCTGCATTCCGCAAAGAGATTCCCTGACCTGTGCCGAGGCGAGCAACCTTCCGTTAGTCTGGAGCCCGACAAGCAACCCGAGCGCGCGCGCCGCCCGGACGATGTCGGAGAGGTCCTTCCGGATCGTCGGCTCCCCGCCTGTCAGAGTGACCAGCTCGAAGCCTTTTGATTTTGCGTCCTGCAACTCGCGTCCGACTTCGGCGGTGGTTCTGAAGTCACGTCGTCCTGCATCAAGCACGTTGCCGCGCTGGTCGGCGATGACGCAGTGTATGCAGTTGTTGTTGCAGGCGTAGTGGAGCTTGATGTCGACGTGTCGTGTCATCCGGCGCCCCTTTCAGCGGTCGTCCACGTTGACCGTCCTGAGGAAAGCCGCGGCATCTTCGGGCGGAGTCGGGTTGATGTAGAACCCGGTGCCCCATTCGAATCCCGCCGTGCTGGAGAGTTTCGGCAGGATCTCGATGTGCCAGTGCCAGTCCAGCTTGATGGTAGACCAGTATCCCGTCCGGCTGTTCTCCATGTGGAACGATGGGCACGTATGCAGCAGGAAGTTGTAGGGCGGGTCTTCCAGACCGGCCTTCAGTCGCCGCGCGATTCCCCTTAGATGGGCCGCCAGCTTCAGCAGGTCGGCATCGTTCATGGCCGCGAAATCATGGCAATGACGTCGTGGCGCAAGCATCATCTCGAAAGGAAATCTGGACGCGTACGGACACCAGGTGACGAAATCCGGATCCACGGCGACGATCCGTCGGTGCTCCTGCATCTCCTGGGCGATGATGTCGCAGAAGATGCAGCGTTCCTTGACCTGGTAATGCTGCCTGGCGCTTTCGAGCTCGATCGACACGGTTCGCGGTGTTACCGGGGTCGCTATGAGCTGTGAGTGCGGGTGCGCCAGAGACGCTCCGGCCGCCGGACCGTGGTTGCGGAAGATCAGGATGTAGCGGAAGCGGATGTCGCGCGAGAGATCGATGATACGCTCCCGGTAGATACGCAGGACCGCGCCTATTTCATCGACCGAAAGATCGGGTATGTCGCGCGAGTGATCGGGTGTTTCGACGATCACCTCGTGCGCACCGATGCCATTCATGCGGTCGTACTGACCAGCAGCCGATCGTTCCAGTTCGCCCTCAACCCTGAGTGCCGGGAATTTGTTCGGTATGCAACGCGCCTTCCAGGAGCCGTCCGGGTTGGCGATTCTCAGAAGCTCGGGCGGAGTGAATTCCTCGTTTCCGGGACAGAATGGGCAGTCTGATCCGTTGTCGGGCTTGGCGCCCCAGACGAAATCCTGGGGACGGTGTGCCCTTTCGGTGGCGATGATCACCCACCGTTTCTGGACCGGGTCGTGTCTGAGTTCGGGCATTATGAATTCCCCGATGCGGATGTCGCCGTTCAGACGAACCATCCGTTCATCTTGAATTCCCGGGGGTTCCATTTCAAATCTATCCATGAATCCCACGGAAAACGTTCCACGTCAATGTCACCGGTTCCCATCTCCAGCTTGAACGAGACGAGAAAGCGGCCCGCGCCGTCCGGCGCGCATACGGTCGAAAGGGAAATGGCCGCCTCGAAGACGTCGATGGCCGCCGCACGCGCCCGGTTTTCGTCCATGGTCGCGCCGTTCTCGTCGAACGCCGTGACTCCCGAATCCCCGGATGCGTCCTGTCTGAAGGTCACGATCCTCTCGTGCCCGTTCCTGAAAACGACGCGCAGTTCCCTGCAGGCATCGAAGAAGCGTCCTTTGCCGAATCTATGAACCGCCAGGTAAAGATGCTCGGCGTCGAAGCCGAACCTGACGTGGCTGATGACAGGCTCCAGGCGGTGGATCGAGCCGTGGCTGTGTTCGCAGCTGCCGGCGCCTACCCACTTGTAGAAACTGTCCTGCCTGCCGGTAATCCTGGGGCTGATGAATGAAGTGGGCATCGAGCACTGGGCACCTGCGCCCTCCTGGCCGATAGGGTTCTGGAGGTATTGTGGCGCCGGGATCGAGGCGGCGTTGTATACCGCCTCCAGATTTCGTCTGAACAGAAAATCGAATTCGCGCTCGTGGATCGATGAGTGGCCGCGACCGAACCACCAGAACCAGTCTGAGGCCTCGGCACGCATCAGGTATTTTCGGGTCATGGAAAGCGAGGGCCCGTCCAGATCCGCGTTGACGACCGCCTGCCAGGCAGCGGCCAGACAGTCCCAGGCTGCGTTCTTAATCGGGTCTCCTATCCACGTGTCGAAGTTCCCATCAATCCAGGAACCAGGTACAAGCCGATCGATTGGGCGGCCCGGACCGTACTTTTCAAGGTATCCGCCCATCGTGACCGGTCTGATGAAATCCGCGGCCTCGATCGCGCCGTAGAGTTCATCCAGAAATCCATATCCGCCGTCCGGGTAGTACTCCCATGCGTTTTCGCCGTCCAGAGCCACTACCACCAGATCATCCCCGCCGCGGCCGTCCGCCGCCCTTGCCGCCATCTGCGAGATGAAGTCCGCGACCGCCTTTGATGCGGGCCGCCTGCTGTAGTCGAATCCGATCTGGTCCGAAAGAAAATGGTCCCGGAAGAAGATCGAAACCCCGTTCACGGTCCACGGCCGGCGGATGTCGGAACGATCCGCCGCATCCGATTTGGCGAGGATGGCCTCGTCAGTCGCGATCCAGCGTATGCCGGCTTCCTTCAGGATCGAAACCGCCTGCTCCGACACGGAGCCTTCGGCCGGCCACATGCCGGCGGGCCTGTACCCGAAGAAGCGCTCGAAGCCGTCAAGACCTGTCCGAACCTGTCTATTGGCCTCGTCCGGCGCCTCGAAGGCAGTGATCGGCAGTTTGACGTCCGGCCTGGCTGCGACCGCGGCACCGGTCGAACACAGCAGTGGCAGGATGGGGTGGTTCGCCGGCGTGGTGGACAGTTCCACGATCCCGGCATCGGCCAGTTCGCGCCAGAGCCTGCCGGTCGAGCCGATCAGAGAGCGCGCTTCGCGAATCAGTACCTGCCGATCGCCCGCATCGAATCCGCGTTCCTTCCTGGCGATCGCTTGAACCGAGGGTGCGTTGGACAGCGTCGGTCCGCACCAGGCCAGAAGGTAAAGCACGGTCAGATCCGTGATTTCCGCATCGGTCAGCAACGGGACGGCGATGCCGCCCGCTGTAGCGGCCCGGTACAGATCCCGGAGTTCAACGTACCTTGGGAACAGTTCGATCATCCTTCCGGTCAGACCGAAGAATGTTCTAAACAGGTATTCCCGATCCGCAACGGTCATCTCGCCCGGGTGTTTCTCCATCAGGGCCAGTGTGCGGTCACCCAGCGTGCCGTCGGCGTAACCTGCAAGCTGTTCAAGCAGGCATGGAGTGAAATTGACGTTCATTCGCATGCGCGGGTGGCGCGCGGCCACGGCGCCCATGTCGTAGTAGTCCTTCATCCCGTGCAGGAATGCCCACGGGAGAAGGGTTGTCGATGTGCCCGGCTCTTCGTACGGGGGCTGGTGCATGTGCCACAGGATGGCGAGATTGATCGTTTTCATTTCTCCCGGCGCCCGTCTTCAGGTTGACAACGACGGAGCACCGAATAATAAGTTCGTAGTGGCGTTTGAATCAAGGAGTCTCCCATGTCGGATGATGATAGAAAACCGGTTTCACAGGACCCTTCGGTCAGACAGGTTGTTGAGGCCCTCTGCGCATGCGATGTCGGGGGTTGGTCCAGGTCGGACTGGTCCGATCCGCGAGGCCTGCCGTCCCGCGAGAAATTGATAAGGTTCGTGGATCTGATCAAGACGGTTCTGTTTCCCGGATATTTTGGAAACACCAACATGTCCCGGGATTCGTTGAAATATCACGTGGGTGCGGCGTTGGACGAGGCAATGCAGATCCTGCAGGAACAGATTACCCACGGACAGTGCTTTCTGTCCTGCCGGGAAAGCGCTGCCTGCTCCGCCGGAGTTCTGACGGACTGCTCAGACTGTCGGGCCAGGGGAACCGCAATGGCAACGGCCTTCATGGAGACACTGCCCGAACTGAGACGGCTGCTTCACACCGACGTTCAGTCTGCCTTCGAGGGCGACCCGGCCCTTCACACTCCGGACGAGGCGATTTTCTGCTATCCGGGCATCCAGGCCATCATCTCGCAGAGGATCGCCCACGAACTTTTTGTTCTCGGCGCCCCGCTCATCCCCCGGATAATCACGGAACTTGCGCATTCGCAAACGGGCATCGACATCCACCCCGGCGCCACGATCGGCGAGAGCTTCTTCATCGATCACGGAACTGGCGTGGTGATTGGCGAGACCTGCGTGATTGGAAGGAATGTCCGGATCTACCAGGGCGTGACGCTTGGCGCGAAGAGCTTCCCGCTCGACTCAAACGGCAACCCGATCAAGGGAGTGCCGAGACACCCGATCGTCGAGGACGACGTCGTTATCTATTCCGGCGCCACCATCCTCGGCCGAATCACGATTGGAAGGGGCGCCGTGATCGGGGGCAACGTCTGGGTCACATCCGATGTCCCGCCGGACAGCCTGGTCTCCCAGAAACGGTGAGATAAACCGCGTCGAGTGCTATAATCCGCCGGCCTTTTCTGGATCTGTTGATGACTGCCGGGATCGAATCGGACGGGCAGAAGCCTCGCAAACTCAGAAAGATTGTTCTTGCGGTGGGTTCGGTCTGCGCCGTGTTGCTTGCGCTGTGGCTGCTGGCGACTCTTGTCGTCCTGCCGGCCTTCATGGGAACCGCGCTCGACCGCGTGAATTCGCGGCTTGGCGACGTCGCGGCCGGTGTCGGCGCGACCGCTTTCGTTGGCGGAATCGATACCACCATCGGCAGTGAAATAGTACTTGAAGACATCGAGCTGGGCGATTCGTCCGGAATCATCCTGAAGATTCCCAGGGTGCGACTGGGCTTCTCCATCATCGACCTCATCAGGGGGCGCCGCGTCCCCGATTACATAGTGGCCGAAGAGCCCTTTGTCGAACTTGACAACGAGCCTGCCAGGTTGACCCGGCTGCGTTCCCTGGTTCAAAGGGTGCGCGGGATCGCGGACTCCCGCGATGGCGCCGATGACGGCCCGAAGGCCGGTGGCGGCCCAGGCAGGTCGCTGCCTGACAGGCTCGTGCTCAGGAACGGGACGATTCGGCTTTCAAATCATTCGGACAGGACACAGACGGTCACTCTTTCGAGTGTCGAGGTCTCGGCTGATCGGCTGCCGTCGGGCGAAACAGGGAAAGCGGCGCCAGGTTGGGCTTTCGACGGGTCGCTCGTTCTCGGGGGAGTCAAGGGCGTCGAACAGGATGGCGACCCGGATCTGTCGATTCACGGTGTCGCGGCAACCGACGGCTCGATTTCGCTGGACGTAACCCCTTCGTCTTCCCTCGTTCTTCCGGCTGGCGGGCTGTTGCCTGTGGCAGTGGCTCTCGGTGGTCTCGACCTTGATTTCGATCCGGAGCCCGGCAGGCTCGAGCTGCTCCTCAGAGACATGCGGATTGACGATATCGGTGCCGCTGTCGCGCGCGTCACGTCCGGAGCTGTCGGGCTTGAAGGAAGACTCACGGTTCAATCGGCGGCCGTTTCCATCGATGCCGATTCGCTCCTGGCGCTGGCCGACGTCCGTATCGAGGATGTGGCCCGGGTAGCGATCTCGGGCGGAGGTTTCGGGATTACCCTGCCCGATTCAAGCGTGGCATCGGTCAGCGAGGCAGTTATTTCGGTAGAACGGGTAGGTCTGGTGCCGGAAAGGGGCGAAGCCGATGTCAGGAATCAGCAGGACCTTCAGCCATTCTGGGACGTGAACTTGTCGTGCCTGGCGGAGGTGGCCGGAAAGGGCGCTTCTCCCCTGCGGATAAAGGGCAGTTTCGATCGTTCGGCGGCCTTTGTCGGCGGCCACCTTCAGACCGGAGGCGTGATGCCCGTCGCGCTTCTGTCCGTGTTGCACAATCGGCTGCTACCCTGGGGCAGTCCCGCACTGGCTCTCGACGTGGACATCTCCCGCGAGGGAAGCAACTGGAAGCTTGATGGCAGCGCCTCGGCGACCGGACTGACGTACTTCTGGACCAAGCTCTGTCTGGTGCCGATCACCGATATCTCGTTCGACGTCGATTTTGGGCTGGTCGTCTCGCTCTCCGAAAAGGTCGTCAACGCGACCTTCGACCGGATCCGCGTCCGCGATTTCGTGATGTCTGCTTCCTTTGAGTACGAGCACCAGCGCGGGCAACCGGTCATGAAGGCATCGGTCGACATCCCGAAACAATCGTGTCAGGCCGTTTTCGACGCGATTCCGCCGGTGGTCGTCCCGCGATTGAAGGGAACGAGACTGTCCGGCGAGATGGCATTTTCGGGAAAACTGAAGGTAGGAACCGAACGTTCGTCATCACTGATTCTGTCACCCGACATGGATGACTGCACTGTTTTGACGTTCGGCGACCATGTCGACATCGAGAGTCTGATGTCGCGTCGATATATCCATCGCGTCCAGGAGCTTGACGACGAACCGGAGGTCATCCTGACCGGACCTGGCAGCGGGCGATTCGCGCCGCTTGAGATGATCCCCGTACATGTCCAGCAGGCCGCGCTCGCGACCGAGGACATGGCGTTTTTCCGACACAAGGGGTTCGCGCCAGGACTTATCAAGCGAGCAATCCTTCTGAACCTGGACAAGGGCTGGTACGTCTACGGCGGGAGCACGATCACCCAGCAGCTGGTCAAGAACCTCTTCCTTTCGAGGGAAAAGACGCTCGCGCGGAAGCTTGAAGAGGCGATCATCGTGTGGGAGCTGGAACGTCGCGTGCCCAAGGAACGCACCCTGGAGCTTTATCTGAACTGCATCGAGTTTGGCTATCATATCTATGGCATACGCGACGCGGCGATGGTCTATTTCAACAAGACCCCGATGGAACTGACCGTGAACGAGGCCGCGTTCATCATGGCAACCAAGCCGAATCCGAAATCGGCATTTGGTGTCTACGAACGCCGCACCTTCGGCAAGTGGTGGGTCGAGCGGATTGAGGGTATCGCAAAGCGTCTCTGGGCCGAGATGGGCGCGATCAGCGAGCGGGAATACGTTGATTCCTGGCCGTGGATTCCGACCTTCTGGTATGGAAGGGAAGGTGTCTACGTGACCCCCGAAATCATCGGTGAGCCGGATGTTCCGGCCCGCGAGGACCTCGGCCTGCCGGTCCGTCCGGACGAAGGATTGCCGCTGATTCTTGTCCAGCCTGGTGACGATGGCGACGGCGCGGGCAACGACGACGAGGACAACGGTGTCTTCAGGCCCGTTCCGGCCACTGCTGCTGGAGAAACATGAAATACTGGCTCGGTGTGGATATAGGTTCGGTCAGTCTGAACGTAATCGTGATGGACGACGGGCGGCGAACCATTCACAGCGAGTATGTCAGAACCATGGGACGTCCGATCGAGGCCGCCCGGGCCGCGTTTGCGAGGATGCTTGCGCGAATCGGCGACGTCGACGTGTCGGGCGCGGCGGTGACCGGGTCGGGCAAGGAACTGATTGCCGGCCTGATCGGCGCGTTTCCAGTCAACGAGATAGTCGCGCACGCCACAGGCGCCTGGACGGTTCGGCCCGACGTTTCCAGCATCATCGAGATCGGTGGACAGGATTCGAAGTTCGTGAGGGTCTGTCGGGACGCATCCGGCTCTCATTACATTCAAGACCATGCCTTCAACGAGCTCTGCGCCGCAGGTACCGGTGCGTTTCTGGACCAGCAGGCCGGCCGGCTCGGACTGGATATCGAGACCTTCAGCTCGCTTGCCGCGGCCGCCGCAAAGCCGGCCAGGCTTTCCGGACGATGTTCGGTGTTCGCCAAGTCCGACATGATCCACCTGCAGCAGAAGGCAACGCCGACCGACGAAATAGCGGCCGGGCTGTGTTTCGCCCTGGCCAGGAACTATCTGGCGACGCTCTGCCGTGGCAGGGCACCGGAGGCGCCCGTCCTGATACAAGGCGGTGTCGCCTCGAATGATGGGGTGGTGCGCGCGTTTCGTGAGCTTCTGGGGATGGACGCCGCCGCCCTCTCAAGACCGTCCGGGCACGACGTGATGGGAGCTTTCGGTGCCGCGATTCACGCCTCGGCGAATCCGTTCCCAGCTGGTCAGTCCCTTGCGGGCATGGCGGGAAAGCTCGACATTGACGCCGCCAGACAGGTTCAGGTGTCGGGGCTGAAGCCGCTGAGCTCCCGGGATGCGCCGACGCCCGCCGTGAAGTCGATTGGTTACCGCGGGCCGTTCTTTCTGGGCCTGGATGTCGGTTCGGTCAGCACCAAGGCGGTGGTGATCGATTCGGACGCTTCGGTCGCGGCAAGTGTCTACCTGCCGACCGCCGGTCGTCCGGTCGAGGCGATCAAGTCGGCGATTGTGGCGCTGGGTAAGCAGGATCTGCCTGGAACCTCGATGGCCGCGGTCTGTTTCACCGGGTCTGGACGGTATCTGGCGTCCGCGTTGCTCGGTGGCGGTCAGGTAATCGACGAGATCTCGGCGCAGGCCGCCGGGGCCGCCCATTTCGTGCCCGACGTCGACACCATCATCGAGATCGGTGGACAGGACTCGAAGTACATCAGAATGCGTGGCGGCGTGATCGAGCGGTTCCAGATGAATCGGGCCTGCGCGGCCGGAACCGGTGCGTTCCTTGAGGAGCAGTGCGGTCGTCTCGGGATCGACATCAGAAGCGACTTCGCCAGGATGGCGATGTCGTCATCCAACCCGGTCGGTCTTGGAAGCCGCTGTACCGTCTTCATGGACAGTGATCTGGTGCACCATGTCCAGCGATCCACGCCGACGGCAGATATCTGCGCCGGCCTCGCATACTCGATCGGCCAGAACTATCTGGAAAAGGTCGTCGGTTCCAGGCCTGTCGGAAAAAAGGTTCTGTTTCAGGGCGGCGTTGCCAGAAACGACGCAGTTCGCGCGGTATTTGTCGAACTGCTCGGTTGCGAGGTCACCGTCCATCCGATGCCCGAACTGTCGGGTGCGTTCGGAGCAGCGTTGCAGGCCATGGCAGGTTCGGTGGAATCGAAAGGACTCGATCTGCGTGATCCGGTTGCCGAGGCCGCGACATCAAGTTTCGAGTGTCAGCGGTGCGCCAATCTCTGCGAGATCCGCAAGGTTGTGATGAACGACGGGCGTCGTGCGTTCTTCGGCAGTATCTGTGGCCGTTTCGAGCGCGATGCCGAAGAACCCGTCCTGCCCGAGGACGCATTCGCCACCCGTGAGAGGCTGCTTCTGGCCGCGGCAGGCCTTGACGGCTTTGACGAGTCGCAGGTTCGAGACTCCGGCAATGCCTCCGGGCGCGGTGTGATCGGCATCCCATTCGCACTGAGCATGACGGACTACCTGCCTTTCTGGGCGAGGTTTTTCACAGCGCTGGGCTATTCCCCCGTCCTGTCCGGCCCCAGCAACCGCGAGACCGTGGAGTGGGGGCTTTCCCACGTTCCGGGTGAGTTCTGCTATCCGATCAAGGTGCTGTTCGGGCACGTGCATAGATTGATGGTCCGCGGCATTCAGACGGTTTTTGTTCCGCACCTGAGGATGTTCACCCCGCCAGGCGAGACCACGGCCCGCTATGCGTGTCCCTACACCCAGGCGGCTCCATACGTCCTGCGCGCGAACGTCGATGCGTCGATAGTCACCCTGGAGTACCCGGTTCGCGGTGAAGAGGCATGGTGGATCGGCGCGGCGTCGTCAACGCTGGGTATTCCTGTCGACGAGATTCGTGCGGCGCATGCGGTCGCGGCCGCTTCACAGCAGAGTTTCACCGCCGCTTGCCGCGCCGAGGGGCAGCAGCTGCTTGACCGGCTCGCGAAGCAGAAGAAGCGGGGTTGCGTGCTTCTGGGCAGGCCGTACAACACAGTCGACAGGTATGTGAATCTGAACCTTGCCCGACGGCTGTCTTCCCTGGGCATCGAGCCGATTCCATTCGATTTCATGCCGCTTGGCGACGACCCGTTGCCTCCGATTTGGGGGCGCGTCCGTTGGGGATACGGGCGTAAACTGCTTCAGGCTGCCAGGGCGTTGAAGCACCATCCGAACCTGGGCGCCGTCATCATGACAAACTTCGGTTGCGGCCCGGATTCGTTCGTGGATCAGTACCTGGAAACCGAACTGGTCGACACTCCGCACATCGTGCTTGAAATGGATGATCACCAGGCCGAGGCCGGGCTGGTGACCAGGCTTGAGGCGTTTTCGCGTACCTTCACATGCCGCCCGGCCGACCGGCCGGTGGCGGTGCTGGATGGGCCGGCGCCAGGTGAACCTGACCGTAGTCTGCGCGAGTACACCTACTACATTCCTTCGTTCATGGATCACGCATACGCCTTCACGGGCGCGTTGAAGTCGGCGGGATGCAGGGCTGTGCTGCTGCCTCCCACGGACGATGAGAGCTGGGAACTCGGCATGCGGCACGCGTATGGCCGCGAATGTCATCCGTTCATCTCGTTCGCCGGCGATCTTCTGAAGGCGGCCAGACGTCCTGATTTTGTGGCGAAGGATGCCTGCTATTTCGGTCCGTCGTACTTCGGCCCGTGCCTGCTGCCGCAGTATCTGGTCGCCCTGCACCTGATCCTTCGCAACGCCGGACTGTCCGAGGTTTCGGTGATCAACATCTCGGATCCTCCGACGATGAAGGAACTTGGCAACGGCTACGTGGTGCGGATGGCGGCGGGAATCTACGCGATCGACCGACTTTTCAAGTGGAAGACCGAGGTCGAGCCTTATGAAAGGAATCCTGGCACGGTGGCCGCGATTCACCGGCAAAACCTCGAGGATATCGAGTCCGGCCTGGCGGAAGGGCACTTCTTCAGGTCGCTGCGCGATTCGGTCAAGCGTTTCAAAGAGATCGAACTGGTCGAGAACGGCCGGCGGCGTCCTGTTGTCGGGATCGTCGGGGACGTGTACACCAGGGTGAATGAACACTCGAACGACCACCTGTACCACAGGTTGAACGAGCTCGGGTTTGACGTGTGGACGTCGTGTTCGCTTCTGGACGTGTCCATCCTGGGTGGCGAGCAACTCCACAAGGAGCTTGAGCGTCGTGGACGGCCTGCGGCCGGGTTCCTGGCCAGGGCCGCAATCCCCGGGGCCAGGGCCGCGCTGGCTTTGATTGACAGGTACTTTCCGGATTCAATTAAGACCCCTCAGGAAGGGCATTTCCCGGATGTGTACAGAACCACATCCAGGTACACCAGCTATTGGATTGACAAGGCGTTGTCGGCCAATATCAACCGTGTCGACGAGTTTCACCAGGCCGGTGTCGACGGGGTCATAAATGTGATGTGCCATAACTGCATGCTCGGCAATGTCACGGCGGCTCTTTCCAGGTCGATGCGTCGCGATATGAACGACATGCCGCTGTGCAATCTGGTATTCGAGGGATTGAAGTCTACTCACACCACCAACAGACTTGAGGCGTTCGCCCATCAGGTGATGACCGGTCGAGCGGGGCTGTGCGGTCAAGGCCGTGGCCAGGCGTGCGGACATGGATGTGACGACTCGGATGGTGGACTCCATTGAACACGGATTTTGACGTAGTGGTCGTTGGTGGCGGTCACGCCGGTGTCGAGGCTGTTCTCGCGGCTGCTCGCGCAGGGACCAGTGCATGTCTTGTGACGCTGGGCATCGACTCGATCGGCAGGATGTCCTGCAACCCGTCGATCGGCGGGATCGGCAAGAGCCATCTGGTGCGTGAGGTCGACGCGCTGGGCGGCGAGATGGGTCGGGCCGCCGACGACACAGCCATACAGTACAGAACGTTGAACACGCAGAAGGGGCCGGCCGTCCGCGCGACCCGGGTTCAGAGCGACCGCGCGCTCTACAACACACGGGTGCGCGACGCGGTTCTGGCGGCACCCGGCGTCAAGGTCATCGAGGGCGAGGCTGTGTCGCTTCTGGTGCGTGACGGGCAGGCCGCCGGTGTCTGTCTGTCGGATGGTCGCGAGATCACCGGGCGATGCGTGGTGCTTTCGTGCGGTACGTTCCTGGACGGGCTGCTGCATTTTGGAACGCGGCAGGTCAGGGGAGGCAGGATCGGTGAGCCCCCTTCGATCGGTTTGTCCGACGCGCTTCGTGCCCTCGGTTTTCCGGTCGGCAGGCTGAAGACCGGGACACCGCCCAGACTGCTTGCGTCCTCGTTGGATTTTTCCAGGATGGAGGAACAGCCTTCCGAGTCCGATGCCATCTTTTTGTCGATTCGAACGGTGACATCACCACTGCAGAAGGTGTCTTGCCACATCACCTGGACATCGCAGGAGACGCACAGGGTGATTCGGGAAAACCTGCACCGGGCACCGCTGTTCTCGGGTCAGATAAAGGGTCGCGGTCCACGGTACTGCCCATCGATCGAGGACAAGGTGGTCAGGTTCGCCCACCACGACAGGCACCAGGTGTTCGTCGAACCCGAGGGTCTGGGGGCCCCTGATGTCTATCCTGCCGGACTAGCCACGTCACTGCCGCTCGACGTCCAGCAGGGCTTCATCCGAGCCATACCCGGCTTCGAGCACGCCGAGATCTCGCAGTCAGGTTATGCGGTGGAGTACGATTTTGTCGATCCCCGCGAATGCCGTCCTTCTCTGGAGACCAGGCGGGTGCCAGGTTTGTTTCTGGCTGGTCAGATTCTTGGAACCACCGGATACGAGGAGGCCGCCGCGCTCGGCCTTCTGGCTGGAGCCAACGCCGCGCTCAAGGTTCTTGGCAAGGCCCCGCTGGTCTTTTCGCGGGCCCGCGCATACATGGGCGTGATGGTGGACGACCTGACCACGCGCGGTGTGACCGAGCCGTACCGGATGTTCACGTCCCGGGCAGAGTTCCGCCTTTCCCTGCGTGAGGACAACGCGCCTGAAAGGATGCTGGACGAGGGAATCCGGGCCGGACTGATTGAGCCGGGTCTTGCGGCATCCATGGATTCCAGGCGGGACCGGATTTCGAAGGCGGTCGCCATCGCATCCGAAGTCCGGCTCAAGGCGTCGGACCTGCCTGCCGGAATTGGGTCTTCAAAAGAGGGTTTCACGCTGGCGACGCTGATCTGCCGTCCCGGCGTCAGTTCTTCGATGATCGAAGGGATGCTGGCCGACGCTGGCATGTCGGGACTGCTGCCCGATGAGCTTCGAGCCGTGATCACCAGGATCAGGTATGCCGGATACATCGCCAGGGAACAGGCCGAGGCCGCTCGGCATGAAAGATACGAGTCGCTTCACCTTCCGGCTGACCTGGACTATTCGGACATGCCCGGCCTGTCGCTGGAACTGCGGGGCAGGCTCGCCGCCTCACGTCCCGCTACCATCGGCGAGGCATCACGTCTTGAAGGCATGACCCCCGCGGCCATCTCCGCCCTGCTGATCCGGGTGCGTTAGTCCCCTGCCCCATGATTCAACGCCAGATCCTTACGCTTCTGTAATGGTTCAAAATGCTTCCAGGACCGCAGTCGCGAAGGCCTGAAGATCCGGATAACGAAGGGTGGCGATTGGGTCGAATGGCGTTGGCTGGGCGTTGATGATCACCAGTGCTCCGCGATTATGGACCGTTATGGCGGGGATGGAAGCGGCCGGCTGGACCGTCAGCGACGAACCGAGAACCAGCATCAGATCCGCGGTCTGCGCCAGAGAGACCGCGCTGTTGAATGCTTCCTGCGGAAGTGCCTCGCCGAAGAAGGTGATGTCCGGCTTGAATGGACCGCCGCAGGCCTCGCATCGCGGCACCTCGACCGACTCCAGCATCAGGCAGATCTCGTCGAACGTCTTTGTGCGTCCACAGTGAAAGCACCGGTGAATCATACCGGATCCATGAACCTCGTAGACTTTACCGGATCCCGCCTTCTGGTGAAGCATGTCGATGTTCTGGGTGATGACGCCTCTTACGATGCCAGCGCGCTCCAGACGGACTATCGCGTGATGAACCGGCCCAGGCTCGCAGTCACGCAGTCCGTAGACGAGTTTACGACAGCCACGATAGTAGACCGCTGGATCCCGCCTGAACCAGTCGATCTCGAAGATGCGTTCCGCGTCCGGCTGGCGGTAGAGCCCCTGCGGCCCCCGGAAATCCGGTATGCCGCAGAGAGTGGAGACGCCGGCACCGGTAAAAACCGCAGTACTGCCGCTTGAGCGCAGTCTGTCGATAAGGCGTTTCATGGCGCGGAGATCGTCCTTGTCAATCTTGAACCCTGGCGGGTGCGACGTCCTCGACGGTGTACCGATTCAAGACAGACAGCATGGCGTCCTGCAGTTCCTGCCAGACGTCGTGGACACGGCATTCGGGGCTGAGTGAACAGGGAGTGTCCGCATCAAGGCAGGGGTTCAAGGCCACTGGTCCCTCGACGGCCACAAATACGTCGGCCAGCGTGATGTCTGACGCATGGCGCCGAATCTTGTAACCACCGCATTTCCCGCACGTCGAGCGGACGATGCCGGCCTGCGTCAGGGACTGCATGACTTTCGCCAGAAACTGTACCGGGACCTGTTCTGCCTCTGCGATCTCCTGGATCGAGTAGCTGCGATCGTCGATCCTGGTGTTGAGAAAACGCAGGGCTCTGCAGGCATATTCCGTTGCACGCGTGATCTTCATGGTTGCTCCGGTTCGTGAAGGACCAAAAACTGCGTCGATCCGAACGTTCGGCAACCATACCCCCGCAAACCCGGACGGTCAATGTCCTATTTTCTAACGAACTGTTTTTTCAGGGGTTGCGGATTCAATCCGGAGAGCTGATTTCTGGAAACCGGCAGAAAAAACGACACTTACCGGGTGTTGTAGTTCGGCGGTTCCTCGGTGATCTGCACGTCGTGCACGTGGGATTCCCTGAGCCCGGAATCGGTGATCCTGACGAAGAGCGCGTTTTCCCACAGCTCCCTGATCGTCCTTGCGCCGCAGTATCCCATTCCCGCCTTCAGTCCGCCCATGAGCTGGTAAACGACACGCGAAAGCGGACCCTTGTACGGAACCCTGCCTTCAACGCCTTCCGGCACCAGCTTTTCCGGTTCGTAGTCGTCCTGGAAGTAGCGATCCTTCGACCCGGCCTTCATCGCGGACAGACTTCCCATTCCGCGGTAGACCTTGTAGGAGCGGCCCTGGAAGTACACGACCTCGCCGGGACACTCCTCGGTGCCGGCGAGCATGCCGCCGACCATGACGGACGAAGCGCCGCATGCGAGCGCCTTGACCACGTCGCCGGAGTACTTGATGCCGCCGTCCGCGATGATCGGGATGTCCAGCTTCGCCGCCTGCTCGGCGCACATGGACAAAGCCGTCGCCTGTGGGACTCCAATCCCGGCGACTACCCTGGTCGTGCAGATTGAACCGGGGCCTATTCCGACCTTGACCACATCCGCGCCGGCTTCCGCCAGTGCCTGAACCGCCTCGCCCGTAGCAATATTTCCAGCGCTCACGTCTATCTCGGGGAAGGCTGCCTTGATTTCCGTGACGGCCTTCAGAACCCCGGCAGAATGGCCATGCGCCGTGTCGATGGCCAGAAGGTCGACGCCTGCCTCGACCAGTGCCGCCGCGCGATCCAGCCGATCCGGGCCGACTCCGAGGGCAGCCGCGCACAGCAGCCGCCCACGTTGATCCTTGGCCGCGTTCGGGTGCTTGCCAACGTTTTCGATATCACGGAAGGTTATCAGCCCGGTAAGTTTCCCCGACTCATCGATCAGTGGGAGTTTTTCGATCTTTTCGCGGTGAAGGATCGCCCGTGCCTCGGCATAGGAGATGCCGGCTCGACCGATCACGGGGCTGCTGGTCATCACGTCGGACACCAGCTTGGTCATCTGCGTCTCGAATCGGACGTCGCGGTTCGTCAGCATGCCGATCAGTCGTCCTTCGGCGTCGATGACCGGGAATCCGGAATAGCCCTTCTTCGCCATCAGTCGGCGAACCTCGGCCAGGGTCATGTCCGGTGGAACCGTGACCGGGTCGTCGATGATGCGCGACTCGGCTTTTTTCACCTTCCGGACCTCGCGGGCCTGGTCCTCAATCGACAGATTCTTGTGGATAACGCCGATGCCGCCTTCCAGCGCCAGTGCGATTGCCGTTCCCGACTCGGTCACCGTGTCCATTGCGGCGCTGACCAGTGGGATGTTCAGTTCGATCCGTTTTGACAGCCTGGTAACGAGCGAGGCGTCCTTCGGAAGAACCTGGCTGTACCTGGGAACCAGCAGCAGATCGTCGAATGTCAAAGCCTCTTTGTCATTCAACATGCGCATCATGATGTACTCCTTCCCGTAAAAAAAAACGGGACAAGATTCAGTTATCTTAAAAATTAACCCGACGCTTCCCGGTGAGTTGCTGGGAGGGCGCGGCCTCCGGGGCCACCGGGAATCCATTTGTATTAGAATAGACGCGGGTTGTAAAGGGGATTCGCTTTCCCGGCGGCCCTTGCCTGCAGCATAAGAGGACAGCAAGTTGGACTTGTTTGAAGAAGATCCGTCCGGGGAAGGTGACCCGGTTAGTCGAAATGACGTTGTCCTGGCGTCTTCGTCCATGGCCTCGGGCCCGGACGCGCCGCTTGCTGACAGGATGCGCCCCCTGTCACTCGACGACTTCGTCGGTCAGAGAGATGTGCTTGGCGAAAACGGATTCCTGCGTGAGGCGATATCGGCCGACAGTCTGCCGTCGCTTGTCCTCTGGGGTCCGCCTGGATGCGGCAAGACGTCGTTGGCGCGAATCATCGCTGAAAGAACCAGTTCGGTGTTCGTTCCGTTTTCGGCGGTGCTGTCGGGCGTGAAAGAAATCCGATCGGTTGTGGCCGACGCAACAGCGCGCCGATCCCGGGACGGGCGCAAGACAATCCTGTTCGTGGACGAGATCCACCGCTTCAACAAGGCGCAGCAGGACGCGTTTCTGCCGCATGTGGAATCTGGAACAATCACGCTTGTCGGCGCCACCACCGAGAACCCATATTTCGAGGTGAACCCCGCGTTGTTGTCCAGGTGTCGCGTCGTGCGCCTCGAACCGTTGTCGCGTGAGGATCTGGTGGATCTGGCCAGGCGGTCCCTCAAGGATGGCGCGCGTGGCCTCGGTCAGACTACGGTTCGCGTGTCCGACGAGGTGCTCGGGCTGCTTGCCGGATCGGCTGATGGCGACGGCAGGCGGATGCTGAACCTGCTGGAGGCGTCGGTCGCACACGCGCTGCGGACCGGCCGCGATGCGTTGGACGCGGCCGTGGTCGAGGCGGTCGTTTCCGGACCAGGCCTCAGATACGACAGGGCCAGTGAGGAACACTACAACGTCATATCGGCTTTTATCAAATCACTGCGCGGCTCCGACCCGGACGCCGCGATTTATTACATGGTCAGGATGCTCGAAGGCGGCGAGGATCCCCGTTTCATCTGTCGAAGGATGATCATCTTCGCCGCCGAGGATGTAGGGAACGCGGATCCGCGGGCGCTGCAGATCGCTCTGGCTGCCAAAGATGCCCTCACGTTTGTTGGCCTGCCCGAGGCCGAGATTCCGATGGCGCAGGCTTGTACCTACCTTGCGTGCGCCCCGAAATCGAACCGTTCGTATCTGGCTCTCAACGCCGCGAAGAAGGCGGTCAAGGAGACCGGGTCTCTCGAGGTTCCGATGCACATTCGGAACGCGCCGGTAAAGGGCATGGCGGATCACGGCTATGGGCAGGGTTATGCCTATCCGCACGACTACGATCAGGCTTTCGTGGCCGTGGAATACCTGCCTCAGCGTCTGAAAGACAGCGTGTTCTACGAACCGCGCGATTCGGGCTATGAAAAGACGATCGGCGAGAGGCTGGCCTGGTGGCGCTCGAAGCGCCAGGGCTGAGCGGCCCTACAGATCCAGTACCATTGCGCGGAATCGGTCTCCGCGATCCTCGAAACTCTGAAACTGGTCGAACGAGGACGCCCCTGGCGACAACAGAACGACGCCGGTGTCGGGCGCAGTCTGCCGGGCCAGGCTGACGGCGGCCTTCATATCCGGTACAACCGATGTCGGCACCGAAGATGGAAACTCCCGCTTCATTCTGGCGGCGGATGCTCCGAAAAGGATGACGGATGTGCACCGCTCGGAGATCGCCGCGGCCATGTCCGAGAGATCCAGGTGCTTTTCGTATCCGCCCGCCAGAAGAACCAGGGGACGTCCGGCAAACGACCTGATCCCGACGCACGCGGCGTGAGGATTGGTCGCCTTCGAGTCGTTGTACCAGCTGACTCCGTCCAGGTCCCGGACGAATTCGATCCTGTGGGGAAGGCCGCGATAGGTCCTGAGGCCGTTGACGATGCCCGGAATCGTGATTCGACGGTCACGAAGCGCCATGCAGGCCGCGATCGCCATCAGCGCGTTTTCCGTGTTGTGCGGGCCGGGAAGACGCAGTTCGTTCCTGGCGCAGACCTCGATCGAACTGGAACCACTTGATATCCAGAAGGAATCATCCTTGAAGCAGGCGCCGCTGGCCACCGGCCCCTCGCGGGACACGTCATGGATCACCTGACCGTTTCCTTCGATCCAGCGGTTTGAAGGTTCAAACCATGTCTTCAACACCTGGTCGTCGATGTTGCGGACGAACGCGTCGCCGTGCATCTGATTGCGGGCCACCAGTGCCTTTGCACGTATGTACGCGTCGTAGGAACCGTGGTGATCGATGTGATCCGGCGCCAGGTTGGTGACGAGAGCGACATCCGGTCTGAATCGAGATGTCGTCAGAAGCTGGAAGCAGCTTATCTCGGCCACGACAACATCCTTGTCGGTCAGGCCTGCTACCAGGCCGCACAGCGCGTTCCCGAGGTTTCCGGCCGCGTGCGCGCTGATCCCGCACGAGGTCAGCAGGTGCGCGGTGAGCGTCGTGACCGTGCTTTTTCCATCAGTGCCAGTGACGGCGATGGTTCGTCCGGGAAAGAGTCGGAAAAAGAGTTCGACCTCGCCAAGCACCTCGTCCGCGACCCGCCATGCCAGTCTGTATGCCGCGGAGTCCGGTGCCACGCCTGGAGAAAGAATGGCTATCGAGCCAGGTTCGACGACTTCGCGTCCGAAGACGGTTTCGACACGACGGTTCAGGTTTCGCGCGACCGATTCACGGATGTCGGATGTGTCGCGACCGTCCGAGATAAGTACGTTTCCACCGAGACCCGCCAGCAGGTTCGAGGCCGCTATACCGCTTTTCCCCATGCCGATGACACAGAATCGTTGTCCTTCAATTCGCATTGGCCCTCCCCGCCAGCCGACGGCCGGCTTACGAAAGCGTGCGCTGGAGTTCCAGCGCGATGGCGAACAGATCGTCGCCGCCGAAGAAGATCACGGTGTCATCAGGTTGCATCTTATCAAGTATCCGCGCGACAAGGTCGTTCATGGCCGGAACATAGGAGACCGTCGAGCCGGCGGATCTGATCTTTGAAACGAGCCAGTCGGTATCGACTCCAGGTATCGGCACCTCGCCAGCCGTGTACATCTCGGTGATGAATGTGTGATCGGCGCCCTTGAATGCCTCGGAGTATTCGTCACCCAGGTAGTGAATCATTGTGAAACGGTAAGGCTTGAAAACTGTGATGACCCGACCGTGTCCGAACTTGCGCGCGGTCTGTATGACAGCGCGGATGCCGCTCGGATGCGAGATGTAGTCCTTGACGATCAGCGCCTTCCCGACCGGAACGCATGTGAAGCGGTTTTCCATGCCCGAGTATGTCGCAACAGCATCCCTGAGTATTCCGGGATCGATGCCCTCGCCCATGGCCACGCTGATCGCCGCGGCCATGTTCAGCGCGTTGTATTCTCCCGGCACCGGCATCGAATACCTGCCCATGTCGCCATCAGGTCCGGTCAGCGAAAATTCGGTCGACATTCCAACCGTGGCGACATCTCTGATCCGCCAGTCGCAGCCTTCGCCAAAACCCCACGTCGTTGCCCTTGCCCCGCTGCGGGAAAGCACCTCGGCGACGTTCGGGTCATCACCCAGGACACGAAGTTCCTTTGGGGCCGCGGCTCCGGACAGGTATCCCGCGAACAGGGACAGAAGTCCCTCGAGGTTGCGGTAGTAGTTCAAGTGATCCGCCTCAAGGTTGTTGATCACAAGGACGTCCGGGCTTGTGTTGGTGAACGAGCCGTCCGATTCGTCGAGTTCGCACACGATCGTGTCGCTGTTCGCTGGTCGGGAGTTCGTGCCAAAGTTCAGCAGCCGCGCGCCGATCGCGAAGGCCGGATTACGCCCGGCGCACTCGAGCAGCCAGGTCGTCATGGCTGATACCGAACCCTTGCCGTTCGTGCCGGTCACTCCAATCGACCGCCGCTTTCTCATCAGGGCATCGAGAACCATGGAGCGGTGTACCACGGGCAGGCCGGCCTTGCGGGCTGCGAGCAGCTCCTGGTTGGTCTCGGGAATGGCCGTCGAAACCACGACGATGTCCGCTCCGGCAAGGTTGCGTTCATGGTGGCCGATGAAAACCGTGGCGCCGGCCTGGCGCAGCTCCATGGTCAGGCAGGATTCCCTGACGTCCGACCCGGACACGATCACGCCTGCGTGAAGCACATGCCTTGCCACTGCGCTGACGCCGACTCCCCCGATTCCCAGGAAGTGAAAATGCTTGAAATCACCAATGTTGATTCGTTTTTCCGGGATCACGTTCAAAACACCTTATGAGTTTGTCAGACGGCCCGGGACGACGATCCCGGTTCATTCAAGGATACTCCAGGTCGATGGCATTGTCGGCTGCTTTTCAGCGCGGCTCTGCTGCGTTCCGGATAGCGGCTGCGAGCCTGGCCGCCTCGATTCGCAGTTCGCTGGTAGTTGCCTGCTGAGCGACTATCTCGAGTGCCCGCGCCGCGTCCGGGCCGCCTATGTCGGAAATGGCATGCGTCGCGGCCCAGGGCATCTCGGCGCCTTTCGACAACGTCAGAGATCCCAGGAGTTTCAAGGATTGTCGGGAACCGATTCTTCCCAGCGTTCCCACGGATCTCAGTGCCATCTGTTCATCGGCGGACAGCGCCAGCCGCTCCACCTGGTCCACGCATGACTTTCTGAGGGCCGCCTCCTCGAGCGCCCTCAAGGTCACGTCACGCGGCCGCGTCGGATCGTCGAGAAGGGCGCACAACGCCGTTTCCTGAAGTCCGGTAACGGCCCATACGTCCGCGGCATGTCGAATCGCGCGGTATGCCGCCAGGCCCCAGGACTCGCCCGAGGCAACGCAATCCGGGGCGGTTACCAGGTCGATCGCCTCGAACGTCTCGATGCGGCCGTCCTTATCCCTGGCCCTCAACTCTACAATGGCGCCAAGTTCGGCCGTGTCGCCGACCGACCTGCACCCACAAGCGACCTTCAGCGATGCGCTTGAAGGTCCCGGGGTCAGCGCGGCCATTACGCCGAGCGCGGGCGCGATCGGGTCGGAGCAGCATCTGGAGGAGTCGGAAAGTATCTGGAAATTCACGATTTCCGGAGGCTCGGGAGTATCTGCGGGACCTGTCCCGCACGACCAGCAGAACACCGCTGTGACCACGGCCACAATCATTGGCAACGTCTTGATGGGACTGCGGCGCATCATCAGGTTCTTCCTGGTCTGACCAATCGACTCATACATGATAAAATACCGCGTTTGCTGTCTGGAGGCATCATCCGTGAAATCTGTGATCGAACCGAGGCTGCTCAAGGGATTCCGAGACTTTCTGCCCGATGAGCAGTCCGCCCGGCAGGTGATGCTTGACGGCATCACGAAGGCTTTCGAGCTCTGCGGGTTTGCCCCCCTGTCCACACCAGCCATTGAGTATGCGGACATCCTTCTCGGGAAATATGGCGACGAGGGCGAGAAGCTGTTGTACAAATTTCAAGACAACGGCGGCCGCGAGGTCGCGCTCAGATACGATCTGACCGTGCCGCTTGCGCGAGTTATGGCGCAGTATCGCGACATCCAGAAGCCGTTCAGGCGCTATCAGGTTGGCACGGTCTGGCGGGCCGAGAAGCCGGCTCACGGTCGTTTCCGGGAGTTCATGCAGTGTGACGCGGATATCGTCGGCACCGCTTCGCCACTGGCGGACGCGGATTGCATCGCGGCTGGAATCATGGGTCTGCGGTCGCTGGGGCTAGATCGGTTCGTGGTCAGGCTTGGCCATCGCGGCGTGCTGAACGACGTTCTGCAGGGCTTCGGTGTGCAGCTTGCGTCGGCACAGGCCGATGTGCTCAGGAACCTGGACAAGCTGGACAAGATCGGCCGTGACGCGGTGGTGGAGTTGATGGTCGAGCAGGGGCTGCTCGAAAACGAATCGGCCGCGGCCCTTCTGGACACGATATCGTCCAATTCGCTTCCTGAGCCGCACGATGAATCGGGCGCGGCCAGCCGCGCGCATCTGGCCGGCGTCATCGCCGCACTGAAGGACATGGGATTCGCGGATTTCATCAGGATCGATCTCTCGATCGCGCGTGGGCTCGACTATTACACGGGGACCGTGTACGAGACTTCGCTCCTCGATCTGCCGTCGGTGGGATCGGTGATGTCCGGTGGCCGGTACGACTGCCTTCTTGAGACTTACGGCATGCCCGAGGTTCCGGCGGTCGGCATCAGCATAGGCGTGGACCGACTCTTTGCGGCGCTTAGCGAGCTTGGTCAGGCGCCGGTGGGTGGCGCGGGGTCCGACGCGGTGGTGTGTGTCCTGGGCACTGAAGCGCTTGCCTCAGCGCTGTCTCTGGTTTCTGAACTGAGGGCGGCCGGGGTCTCCTGCGAAGCGGCGCCCGAACCGGAATCCAAGTTGAAAAAGCAGCTCGCGTATGTTGTGCGCCGTGGTGCCAGGTATGCGATTCTGCTTGGGGGCGACGAGGTGCTCCAGGGTGTCGTGACTCTGAAGGATCTTCTGACTGGCGAACAGACGCAGGTCGGCAGGCACGAAGTCGCGTCTGCGCTGAAGCGTGGCGTCTAGCCCGTCATTGGGCCTGGCGCGGGGGTATCATGTCGAAGGAAAAGGATCTTGAGCAGGAACTGGTCGACATCGCCGCCATGACCGAGCGCCTCAGGGTTCACTATCAGGCGTTCTTTCTCGGCATGGAAAAGCGGGCCCCCCTGAACCTGCGCGATCAGCTCGAGCGCAGGATCAGGACATCGCCCCTGAACGACGAATCCAAGGCGTACTACAAATTCCGCTTTCAGGCCGCCATCTCACGCTACCGCACCATGGCGGTTTACTGGGATCGGATCATGAGGGATCTTGAGACGGGCAGGACGACCCGCGCAAAGATTCGCGCCGAGAAGGGCTATGCGTCTGGCGAGGTCAAGGAGATCGAGACGCCCCGGATGCGAAGGATCCGTGAAGCTGGCGATGGCGGTCAGGAATCCGACAATGCGGGGGGCGCTGCAAGCGTTCAGGGTGACGGTCTGTCCGGCGTAGCTCCGGCATCCGACGATCCAACCAGGCATCTCTTTTCGCAGTTCGTGGAGGCGCGCAGGTCGGTCGGTCTCCCGACCGAGGGCATCACCGAGGATGCATTCAGGCAGACGATCGACAAGCAGCGTCAGATTCATACAGCCAACCCCGATGTAAGCGACGTGGAGTTCTCCATCAAGGTCAAGGAAGGCCGCGTCGTGGTGGTGGCACGTCCGGTCAGATAGTCCTGCCGGCAGACCATGTTTCCCAGACCCGGAGGTACGAAGATGCTTATTGCCGAGATCATCCGTCGCAAGCGGGACGGAGGCAGGCTTGCGCCTGACGAGATCAGGACGTTGATATCCGACTATTCCAGGGATCTGGTACCCGATTACCAGATGGCCGCTTTGCTCATGGCGGTCTACTTCCGGGGTCTTGACGCATCCGAACTCAGCGTGTGGACCTCGGCGATGCTGCACTCCGGCGACGTGATGGATTTTTCGGACATTCCCGGGTCGAAGGTCGACAAGCATTCGACGGGCGGAGTCGGTGACAAGATATCGATCCCGCTGGCGCCCCTGGTCGCGGCGTGCGGGGCTCTTGTTCCGATGATCTCCGGGCGCGGCCTCGGGCATACCGGGGGCACGCTGGACAAGCTGGAGTCCATACCCGGGTTCGTGACGGGCCTGGACACGGACGCGTTTCGGGCCGCGTTGCACCGCAACTCAGTGGCGATGCTCGGACAGACCGAGAACGTCGTTCCAGCCGATAAACGGATGTATGCCCTTCGAGACGTGACTGGAACCGTCGAGTCGATCCCGCTGATCGCCGCGTCGATCATGTCGAAGAAGCTGGCCGAGGGTATCTCCGGACTGGTGCTGGACGTGAAGGTCGGCAGCGGGGCGTTCATGAAGACGCGCGAACGCGCCATGGAACTGGCCCGGACCCTTGTGGCCATAGGTGGTGGCAATGGCGTCGAGACGACCGCATTCCTGACCGACATGGATGCCCCGCTCGGCAACACGGTCGGAAACGCGCTTGAGATCCGTGAATCGATCGACATCCTTCGTGGGCAAGGTCCCGCGGACACGACGGCGCTGACCGTCGAGTTCGGTGGCGAGATGCTGCGTCTGGCAGGTGTCGCTTCTTCCACGCAGGAAGGGCAGACGATGATCAGGCAGGCCATCTCGTCCGGTGCCGGACTCGAGCGGTTCGGCCGGATGGTTCGTGAACAGGGCGGCAATCCTGCGGTTGTCGACGACCCGGACCTTCTTCCGACGGCGGGACGTCGCGTGGGCGTGAAGGCTTCCCGTCCCGGCTACATCTCGTCGATAGATTGTGCCGGTGTCGGGATCGCGTCACTCGTGATCGGCGGAGGTCGTCGAACCAAGGAGGACGGCATAGATCCGTCGGTTGGAATCCGGATCCTTGCCAACAGGGGCCAGATGGTCGGTCCATCGGATGACATCGCCATCATCGAATACAACGACGATTCACATCTTCCAGAAGCGGTTGACATGCTCGAGCGCGCGTTCGTTGTCGGCGATGCGCCTCCTGCCCCTGCGCCGCTCATCATCGACGTGATCTCGAGTTCGCCGGCCAGGTCCGGTTAAGGGGGACAGAATGAAGTTTGAATTCAGGAATCCGGTCAGGGTAGTGTTCGGTCCGGGAAGGTTGTCGGAGCTTGGCGAACTGGTTTCATCGATCGGTTCGAAGGCATTCGTGGTGACCGGGCGCGGATCGGTCAAATCGGCAGGCGTCCTGAAGCGGGCCCTGGACTCACTTGATCGTTCCAACCTGTCCTACAGGGTGTTCGAGGGTGTCGAGCCGAATCCCAGAATCTCTACGGTCAGGCGGGGTATAGACGAGATCAGGGCCTTTGGTGCCCAGGTTGTCATCGCGATTGGCGGTGGCAGCGTGATGGACGCGTCAAAGGTGATGGCTGCCGGCGCGCTGATGCGGGAAGACCCCTGGACCATGTGTCGCGTGTCGCACAGGGGTGTGTGCGCTCCAGATTCGTCAATACCGGTGATTACCGTTCCGACGCTTGCGGCCACCGGTTCCGAAATGAATTGCAGCGCGGTGATCACGAACGAGGAGACATCGGAAAAGGCGGCCGCCATCTACCCGGTTCTTTTTCCGGCGATAGCCCTGATCGACCCTGAGCTGACCCTGTCGGTGCCCAGGTATCACACCGCCGCCGGCGTGGTCGATATCATCACGCACGTCACCGAGGGTTACTTCAACGCGCTGCCCGGAAATCCGCTGCAGGACAGGCTTGCCGAGGGCCTGATATCGACCGTCATCGAACACGGCAGGGCTGTGGTCGAGGACGGAAGCTGTCTGGCCGCCCGCGAAACGGTGATGTGGTGTTCGACGGTCGCCTTGAACGGCTGGGTTCACGTGGGATGGAACGCCCCGTTCCCGTGCCACAGTATCGAACACGTTCTGTCGGCCCATTACGACATTTCCCACGGAGCCGGCCTGTCGATCGTCAGTCCGGCATGGATGAGGTTCATCGTCGGCAAATACGGCCCGGGAAAGTGGGCCGGGTTCGCCCGTCGCGTGATGTGCGTTTCGTCGTCCGACGACATGCGGGCGGCGATTGAAGGGATCGATCGGCTCGAAGAGTTCTTCAGTTCGCTTGATATGCCGGTAAGATTGTCCGACGCCGGCATCCCGCGTGACGCGGTCGACATGCTTGCCCAGGACACGATACGCGTGTTCGGCATGACCGGGCTTCTGGCCGGCAGACCGCCTCTGACCGTTGACGACATCAGACAGATCCTTGACTCGGTAGCCTGACCGGCTGGCGGGGTGCCGTTTTTCCTGAGTTGACCGGGGCTGCTTCCGTCGGGAACTACTGAACCAGGATCATGATCGCTCCGCCAGGGAAGTGCCTGGCAGCCATAACCAGCTTGCCGTTGTTATCAAAAAGAACCTTGATAACGGTTTCGCCGCCGCCGTCATATTCACGCCGCGCGCCGTCCACCTTGACAGGAGTACCCAGTATCGCGTCGACCTGATCCGCGGTCAGGCCGACGGCCAGATCCGCCGGCGAGCCGGTGGATGCCCTGATCCCTGACCCGCTGCCGAAGGTTACCTTGCCAAGTTCGATCATGTCCTTCGGGCTGTCCAGCCGGATGGAAAGCGTCTGCTGCGCTTCTTCGGCACGTCCCCAGTTCGTGAATATCGTTGCGGTAACAGTCGCTGGCCCCAGGATGGTCTGCTGGCTCGAACCGTAGTATTTCGCGGCGATCGTGTATCGTCCGCCCGGCGCTTTCGCTATCAGGTATTCTTCCGGGCCATAGCCATCGGTGATGTCACGGGAAACCATTCCGCCGCGCACGGTCCGGTTATGCCCGTAGTATGCCTCCTCACCGGACGGTTCGATCACGTGAAGGTCGATATCGGTGTTGTCCGCGTCCCAGGATATGTAAAGCCGCAGGTCGGTCGACAGGTCGGCGCGGAACTTGTTATCGATGGTCGGAATGGCGGGACGATTGCCGGCCTTGAAGCGCGCCGCGTCGATCCACGAGATCAGCGCGTTCAGTTCCTCGAGGGCGAAGATACTGATTGTGTCCGCATGACGCGGCCACGGCGTGAACGCCACCTTATCAAAAAGCTGGAGTGCCTCGGCCAGCATCTTCGGGTCGCGAGTCGCCTTGCCCCACTCGGACAGCGTTACCGCAAGATCCCGGAATGACTGTGGATCCTCCGGGCGCAGCTTTATGATCCTTCTGAACTGCGTGGTGGCTAGTTCGTACTGCTTTTCCTGGCGCAGACGCCACGCGAGCACCCGCAGAAGCGCCGCGTCCTCGATCTTCATCTCGGCCAGATTGGTCAGGACCGTTGTGGCAATCTCGGGCTGTCCCGAACGGAAGAAGTGGTCGGCGACATCAAGGAAGAAGGAAGGACTGGTTCCGAAACGGGCTTTCTGCTGCAGGTAAGCATCGTAGCTTGACGCGGCGGGAGCCGCCTTGATTGCCTGCATGTAAGGCGTGGCCGGATCCCAGGCCTGGACTTCGATCGCGGCGCCGCGCTGGCTGTCCGGATCATCAGCCTTCTTCGCCGATTCCGCCTGATCGTCCTCAGCTTCAATGGATGTGGCTGCCTCGTTCCTCGATATCGGTCTTTCCTGGGCCTGGATCATGGCCTGGTCGAAGTCGCCTCCCGTTGCCGCCGGCGCCGCACCCAGTCCCGCGCCGCCGCCGCCGGTACCGGTTCCCCTCATTCCTATTCCCGAACCCGTTCCGAACCCGCCGATGCCTTCTTTACTGCTCACTTCATCGCTGAAAGGATTCTTAATGAAGTCTCGCCTGAGCCATTCGAGACGTTCCTTCCAGTTCTGCTCAAGGGTTTCCAGATGCTGCCTGCGGGACGTGTCCGCATCGGCCCGGCGTCCCTTCATCGCCGCGCGCCACTGGTTTCTCATCTCGGGCAGCGTCTCCGGCGGTTCGATGTCATGGCGAACCCACTGATCGAGCGATTCCAGGACGATCAAGGTTGTTGCCGGGCTGACCACGCCATACTTCCTTCCCAGGGCCAGGAGTTCGTCTGTGAAATCGTCCGCCCTGGGAGCCAGTTGCGCCACGCGCATGGCCGCCCATGCACGGGCCAGAGTGCCGCCGGTCGTTGCGTTGGCGGCGGAAACGTTCAACGCGGTCGCGTTCTGCGACCCGAATTCGATCGAAAGACTGGACGACGCGGCGTTGAGGCGCCCGATCAGGATTGCCCTGCCGGTCGCTGCCTGTCCGACTCCCATCACATCCGCCGTGCCGGGGGCCTTCAGACCCGTCACCCTTTCCGCCGGGCTGAAGAACAGGCCGGCCGCCTGTTCGACGTTCATGGTGCGCAGGTCGATGACGGCACCGCCGGATGCCTGTCTGAGCGATTCCATGTCTGATACGGCCGAGGACACGATCACTGTCGGAAGGTTGACCAGAACCTGGTCGCCAAGCGTGTCGAGTCCATCCGAAAAGAGCATGGGCATCACCCCGGGCTTGGTCTTTCGATTTGACATGAACCCCAGGTTGGTTCCGCCGTCGTAATCGATTTTCTTCAGGGCGGCGAGCAGTGCCGTTCTGGATCTGAATACTTCGGGAGCCTGCGGCCTGTCCCTGAACACGACCAGGTTGTACGTCGCATCAGCGGGAAGCTTTTCGATGAACGCAAGGTCGAGCTTCAGGCTTGGACCTTCCCTGCTGGAAGACGCGTCCCAGTACACCTCGAACTCCCGTGCGGCCACCGTCCTCGCGGCGACCGGGAACGTCCTCGCGGTCGCCATGAACCAGACCGTTCCGTCACGATCTTTCTCGGTGATCGCGAAGTTGTCCGGGAGTACCGGCAGGGCGACCAGGACGTCTTCGCCCGGTGTTGGCGACGAGTCCTCGGCAATGACACGCCAGATGTTCTCGGCCAGTTCGAAACGGCGGTCTCCGAGGCCACCCAGGGTCGGGGCCTTCTGCCCTGGTGAGACGACCTCAATCGTGACCGAACGTTTCCCGATCCGCTCCTGCGGCATGATCATGCGCAGGGCGGCCGACCCGTCCGGGGCTATTGCGAGTGGCGTTGTGTAGGAGACCCTGATCCGGCGCGATCCGTTGGCTGGAAGCGGATAGATTCTGGTTCTATAGAGGTTCCCGCGGACATGCTCGATGATGCCCGGGTCGACTCCGCGCCGCACCTCGGTCTCGAAGACCACGCGCGCCTTCTCCTTCATCACGACCACGCCGTCGACCATCGCCCCGCCCACGTCGATCGCGTAGCCGTTGACGCTGGCGCCGTCAGGCAGCGGGAACTCCAGCTCCCCCTCCATCACCCGGCGGTTCGGATTCAGGAACACAAACTCGGTTTCGACCTGTGCGTGCAGACCTTTGACCGACGCCTTGACCGTCATCTTTTCGATTGTGACCGGGCTTTCGCCCGGGTCTGTCTTCACGCGGACGGTCTGCGCCTGTGCGGCCCCGCCC
This sequence comes from uncultured Anaeromyxobacteraceae bacterium, assembly GCA_964573455.1. Classification (GTDB taxonomy): domain Bacteria; phylum Myxococcota_A; class UBA9042; order DTJE01; family DTJE01; genus JAGOFO01. The sequence goes on from CAZNJW010000014.1 coordinate 30,484, forward strand.
GAAACGAGCGTTATCAACAGTGCCAACCCGGTGAAACGCTTGATCAATGTCATGTGCATCGGCGACCTCCACACGATAGAGTCGGGCGGCCCGCAGCGGGCCCCCAATCATACGAAACGGCCAGGACGTGTTCGGAATGGATTATTGCACGATTTCACGATGCCGGTCTTGCTGTACCCCCCGGCCAGGTTGCCATACAATCGCCGCATGAACGGCTTCACCCCCATCACAGGTTTCGGTGGCAGAATCGGGCGTTGGTCCGCCAGGCTTGATCACGCCGCGATCGTTTTCGTGTTCGTGATACAGGTCATCTTCTTTCCGTATTTCCCGAAGTTGAACTCAGCCAACGAGTTGAGCCGTCTGTACCTGGTCGAGGCGATGGTTCAGAATCAGGACTTCGAGATCACGGAATTTATTAACACATACGGAAACATCAACGACAAATCGGTCATGCGCGACGTGGGGGCGGCTGGCTCGCTCAAAGGTTCGCCGGACAGGTTCTATTCAGACAAACCGCCCGGAACCGCGGTGATCGCGCTTCCGGCGGTGGCTCTTCGGCATGCCCTGGCCGGTTTCGTCTGCATCATGGGCGACATGAGGATCGCCCGCCTGTTTGTCGGGATCCTGCCCACTCTCCTGCTGCTCGGGCTGCTCAGACGAGAGATGGAGGAACTCGGGGTATCGCCGCCGGTCCGCGCGATATCCATCCTGGGATACGGGCTGGGCACTCTGGCCATGCCATACTCAATGACCTTGTACGGCCACCAGCCGGTCGCTGTGATGTTGTATGCGATCTGGTATCTGCTGCGCCGGCCGCCCGACCGATCCGAACAGATTCGGCCGGTGTCCTTCTTCGACAGGCATTCCGGTGCCCGGCCCGGTTCCTTGTCCATGTGGTCATCGGCCGCCATCGGGTTTGTCGCGGCCTTCTGCCTGATGACCGAGTACCAGGCAGCGGTTTATCTGGTTCCGCTGGCAGTGCTGTTCATCGTTCGCGTCCGCCCGATCTGGAAAGGTCTCGGTTTCGCGATTGCCGGCGCCATCCTGCCCCTCGCGTTTCTGGCCTTCTATCATCACGAGGCGTTCGGTGGCGTGCTTCAAACCAGTTACAACCACATCGCCAACCCGTTCTTCGCCAGCGTTCACAAGAAGGGGTTCATGGGCGTGCTCTATCCCGGCTGGACTCAGTTCGTGGGCAGCTTCTTCCTTCCGTCCAAGGGATTGTTCGTGTTCTCGCCGTTCCTGATCCTCGGTTTCATCGGCATCCCCCGCTATTTCGCGGTCGCGGGGCGGACGGCAGGCTGGTTCAGACTTGTCCAGATCCTGTTGCCAGCGCTTTTCGTGTCGTCGATGATTTACTGGGATGGCGGCTGGACGGTCGGTCAGCGGCACCTGACGCCGATGATTCCCTTCCTGATAGCGCCAGCGGCCCTTCTGATGGAACGGTTTGCCGCCGCCCGGAATACAGGTGCCGGTCTTGTCGCCGCCTCGATTATCTATACCGGCCTGGCGACTCTCGTGTTCCCGCACCTGCCCGAATCCTTTGCGAATCCATTCCATGACCTGACCGTTCCTCTGCTGGCTGGCGGATGCCTTTCCAGGGTGGCGGTCGGGTTGGAACTGCCCGCATACGCGGTTCTGGTCGTGGCCGGTTTAGTGGTCGCGGCGATGCTGATAATCGCGGTCATAGCCGCCAACCGCAGATGGCCGTGCAGGATAGTCGCGGTCTTTCTCCTGCTGGTGCTTCCTCTGGCGTGGTTGGGGTGGACCTCGCAGGTTTCGCGTCTGGACGACACGACTGCCGGTAAGAAACGGGCGTGGTTCGTCACCCAGTGCATCCAGGCCGGCAGGTGGAACGAACTGCCCCCTTCGGTTGGCCCGGAACAGGGCGGCCAATGCGGTCCGGGGCAGTCACTTCAGAAGTGATTCCAGGAATGCCTGGGGCGATGTAAGTTCGATCGTCGTCGTGCAGGTTGCCCCTTCCCCCGAAGCCGATGCACCGTCAGCCCCCGAAATGGACCATTCTCCAGTCGGATCGATCGACAGGCTGTTGAATCCGGCAGTCGTCGGGTCCACAGGAGTGATCAGGATGCCGAAACCTTCCGGCCCGGCCTGTCTTTCGAATGATGCCTGCAGATGCGTCAACATGAACCATTCCCCGTCGGTGAAGTCGAAACCGGGAATCGCCGTGGGAATGCGCACCGTCGCGAATGCATCGAACGGAGACGAGTCATAATCGAAAGGCCACGGCGCGGCTGGATCGGTGAATACCTCGTGGATCTCGACCTGCAGGGACTCCGTAACGCACGTCTGTTTTTCGATCTTCGCCGCAAAGGCCAGCAGGTCCCGCGGCACCGGCATCGTCAGGATGCTGTCCGGCGCCGTCACTGGACGTTCTATCGTCCTGGCCTGTTTGATCACAAGCCGTTCGGGGTGCCTGGTGCCGTCCAGTCTCGACGGCCATCCGGCAGACATCCGTTTGATCTCGGAATCGACAGTGAGGGTCGTCCTGAACTGCTCCGGCCTCAGGCCTTCGTTGCGCAGCACCAGCCAGTCGAAAGCCATCTTTGAAAGGACGTCCAGGAGTTCGGTCAGCTCCGCGTCCGACAGCAGGAAGATTCCTGGTTCGACCTCTGTCGAGTGGCGTACCCGCTCGATGACCGGCATGGCGTTGCCACTCCTGGTGACGACATCAACTTCCGGTAGAGCGTCCGATCCGGCCGGTGGATTGGTGACCGACAGAGCACCGTACTGCATGTTCACGGTCATCGTCACCATGTCCCCGTCGGGGTGTCTGACAACTTCGAGCGTGAGTACGCCGTTGGCGGCCTCGTGGTCATCGTCGAAAACCGGATGCACAAGGACGCCCATGTTTGCCGCGAGGTGATCCACCCCGGCCAATTCGCGTTCCTCGACCGCGCCATAGAGCCAGTATGACGCCCAGACGCGACGGATCGCGTCGGCGACCGTTTTTGTCTGCCTCTGGGGAGGTTGAAGCTCGGGATTCAGGTAACCGGTGTGTGATTCATACAACCCCGCGCCGTTGAACCCTTCGACATCCTCGGCCGAAGAAGATGAACGAAACCTCAGACCCTGCGCCGGCGACAGAAACGAGAAGCGTTCGCTCAGCGCGGTGGTCACGCGCGAGACGTAACCTGGATCCATGGGCGCGGCCATCATCATCGCCCTGATCCCACCGGCTTCAATAGCGCGTCCAATGGGATCGCCTGAGTGAACTGTACGCAAAGCGTCGAGCCAGTTTCGTGCTGAATCGGTCCCGCCCGCGGCCCGCAGATAGGCATCGGGGCCTTCGGTAACCACCAGCCGGACCCGGGAATCGGACCATGCCGACTGGGCAACGATTTCGGCCGGCGGTGGATCGAGTCTGTCGACGAATTCGTGGTATCCACGCACCGTGAGACCGAGTGGCTGATCCGGAAGATCCAGTCCAGGGTAGTCCTTCAGGATGATGAATCCAGCCGTCTTTCCGCCGATCGTCGGCACCAGTTCCCGCATCCGGGACGTGTCAGTCGTCAGCGGGTCGAACGTCTCGGCCATGCCGGCGATCGACACCGGTTCGATAGTCACCTTTCGAGGTGAAATCAGAGCCTTGTAGAAGGTCCACTGCACGCTCGTCATTTCAGTGAAGCTGAAAGCGTCGGGCATCGCCTTCACGATCACAGGCTTTCTGTAGGAATCCCATGTGATGAATCGTTCATCTCGATCGACGCCGGCAACGTAGAGGTTCGGAGTTCCCCTGGCCCGCGCGAGGATTCCGATATGTGACAGAGGTGTCTGCGGCACGGCCGTCACGATCGCGGCGACAGGTGGGATATCGTCGGGGATCTCGCCAAGGACGGCCACGGTTTCCATGCCGCCAGATAGCGCGACGCCGTCGGCTGGCATCATCTTCACGATCCCGGCCGCGATGCCAGGGTTGTATGTCTGCCAGTCACCTGGAATCTGGAAGGATTCCCATGTCTTCCATCGTCCCGCGTACGGGCCGCCCGCC
>CAZNJW010000015.1:0-31052 GCA_964573455.1 uncultured Anaeromyxobacteraceae bacterium
GACGGGGTCATCGCTTTGCGTGCCCTGCGTGCGGCAGGCACAGAACCAGCACAGACGGCTGCAGAACGGCACATGCAGGTAGAAATGCAGCGTGTCGGTCAGACGTCCGGCCGCGGTGTCCGCACGCCAGGTTCGCCAGGTATCCCTTATCTCGCCAAGGCAGAGGCGCCGCTCCCGGATCGGCATCCGGACAAAAAAGTACTGATAAGCGCCGATCGCGGCGTCAGGTCCGATCTTCGACGCAATTTCCAGCGATCTTTCCACGCGATTCGAGATCATGTTGAAGAGCCGCCATTGATGATTTTCAGAGCGAGTTGCTCGACAAAATCTACAGAATCGTTCAGGGCGTCATTGTCCAGATTCGCGGGGGTGTCGTCCGGCGTATGGTAGAACCTGGGCCCACCGGTCTCGGGGTCGATGCAAACGAACGAGATTCCCCTGTATCCAAGCGCCTGAAACGCGGCCATGTCGGTTCCGCCTATGGTGATGTCAAATGGAGAAACATCCCTCCACGGCCCGTAGTCCGGCCTGGATGCGGCAATATCGCGCACGATCCGCACGAGCGAGGGATCCGGTCGCAGCCAGAACATCTCGCCCTCGGCGCCGACGTACCTGAGCTGTCCATTGGACATCCCGTCCATGCACACAAACAGCGTGTTTTCGGGATCCCACTTGTCACGGAACTGCCTGGCCATGTTGATCGCGCCGCCGAGCCCCGCCTCCTCACAACCGGTCATGGCGAAAACCAGTTCGACGTCGTCGGGCTTGGCGTGCCGCAGACGCTCGGCCAGAACCGGAAGCGCCACGGAGCCGGTCAGGTTGTCGTTCGCGCCAGGCACCTGCACATTGCGCAGGAAAACGTCCATGTTCAGTAAGAAACCGAAGGCGGCGGGCAGGGTCATGGCCCACTGAACAATCGTCACTACCGCCAAGTGCTGGTCAAGGACATACCGCAGCAGATCGACCGGCACCAGTGCCGCCATCATCCAGACGGCAAGAGCCACCGTCCGGTTGAACGGCCAGGGGGCGTGCATCGTGTTCTTCACCACCTGTTTTGAAAACACCAGCCCATAGTACGAGGCGTCGGCATGACCCAGAAAAACCAGGCGAAGTCGAGGTTTGATACCATCCGATGCCGGCATCACACCGAGCAGGTTCTGAGATCCGCGACGCCGGTATAAACGCCGGATAACGGCGTGCCGACGGGTGGACTGCATCGTGTAAGAAAACGCGGCAAGGGCGTGAAGGGTCGCGCCCAGCCAGGGCAGGAACATTGCCACGACCGTTCCCGCGATCGCGATGCCGCAGTGAAGAGCCAGGTCAGCGAAGATGCTGCGGTGAAAACTGAAGCCGTGCCATGACGTCTGCAGACCGAGACGTTTGAACTCGTCTTCGATCATCTGCTGAGCGACCAGTTCTCCCTCACTCGCCGGCGGCCGCCGAGGAGCCCGTGCGACAATCCCGGCGATCAGTTCAAGCATCCTGTTCCGATCGGAACCCCTGTCGTTTTCGCGTGTCCGGTTCATCAATCCATCCGTTCTGACAAAGGCCTTGTCGAAACGACCGTACAGTCCATCGAACCTTTGCCCAGCATGACCCCTACCTGATCACCGGCCGCCACTTCCGCGGCGCTGCGGACCACATTCCCGGCCGCGTCGGTCGCGATCGCGTATCCCCGTGCCAGCGGCGCCGCCGGATTCAAGGCGTCCAGCCTGAGTCCGACCGACTCCAGCCGAGCCCCGGGACGTTCCAGCAGGCGACGGCCGGCCGCATCAAGGCGGGCCAGCGCCGTCTGAAGATGATGTTCCTTGTCGGCAAGACGCCGGGCCGGATGGGCAGCATTCAGCCGCGCCCCCGTCACCCGAATCATCTCAAGCCGATCGACCAGAATACGACGTGAAGCCGACAGAAGACTTCCTGACAACTCGTCCAGGATCTGCCCGGACTCGTCAAGTTGCCTGACCACGGCCCTGGTGGCTCGGGACTGGCAGTCATCCAGCGTCGCGGTCAAGTCATCCCTTGATGGCACCACCATCTGTCCCGCGGCGGTTGGCGTTGCAGCCCGGGCGTCGGCGGCTTCATCCGTCAAGACGTGGTCGACCTCGTGTCCAACTGCCGAGATGACAGGCTTTACGGAACCGGCGACCGCCCTTACCGCCACTTCCTCGTTGAAGGCCCAGAGATCCTCCATCGAGCCGCCGCCACGTCCCACGATGATCACATCCACGTCGGGAACCTGGTTAAGAACCTCGATTCCGCGCGCGACACCGGCAGCCGCGCCATCGCCCTGCACCAGCGTGTCGAAGACCAGGATATCGGCGGGCCAGCGATTCACGATGGTCCTTACGATGTCGCGGATCGCCGCGCCACGGACCGAAGTGACGACGCCTATGCGACGAGGGAAACGCGGAATCGGACGCTTGCGGGATGGGTCGAAAAGGCCCTCGGCCAGCAGCCTGTTCCGGAGTTCCTCCAGTCGTCGCAACAGATTGCCTGTTCCTGCCAGCCTTATCGAGTCGACCGACATCTGGTACTTGGAGGCGCCACCCCAGGCGGTGATCCGTCCCGTCACGACCACGCGATCGCCTTCTTTGAACTGACCGGCCTGGCGCGCAGCCGAGGCGAACTTATAGATGACACAGTCGAGCTTATGCGTGACGTTACGCGCATCCCTTTCGGCGAGCGAAAAGTACATATGACCGGATCCGGCGCCCTTCAAGCCCGTGACCTCACCCTCGACCGAAACACGCCTGAACTGGTCCTCAAGCACGGTCTTGATGCGTCCGGATATCTGGACGACCGAGAACACCCGTTCGACGTCCTCGTCCGGCCTGTCCAGCGCCAGCAGTTCATCCAGTTCCATGCAACCCCCGAACAGATCATGCCTGTCGCAACAGGTGGCGCCCATTCTAGCGTGATTCAAGCAGATATGCATCGGCGGACGGATTCCGGAACGGAATAGAAATCTGCTCAGGCGACAGAAGCAAGACCACAGAAACGCCGTTTTTGTAAATGGCACCTGACAATTGCCAATTCTCACGCGGAAAGTTCGGTTCTAGTTCAGGATTTCGATGACCAGCGGGGTTCCAGTGTGCAGTGTCAGGTCACGGATCTCCACGGAGAGCTGACCGAACAGTCCGCCACCATGTGGCACTAACGAACCTGGTTCGACATCGGCGCCATTCACGGTCGCGCCCGTGAAGGAACCGCCGTCAACCAGATCCCATCGCAGGGAGAACGCCCAGGCATCGTCGCCGGTGCCGCGGGGAGTCACGGTGACACGGTGCCCGAGACTGGTGACCTGAACCTCGACATCGAACCTGTCATCCGCTGCGCGCAGGCCGGTCGCCGACAACGTCGGCCAGTTGTTCGGCAGGTGGGGCCGAAGCCGGATGGAACGGGTATTCGCGTCCGGCTCGAACCCGAACAGATACTGCATGACCGCGTCCAGGACGATACCCCCTTCCCAGGGACGGTATTTCGCCGTGTAGTCGGACGGCTCGACGCGGCCATTCGTGTTGTACATCAATGTCAGTCCGGCGTGGTTGTCCAGAACCATGTATTCCTGGACATCGCCCGATATCGACAGCGTCTGCCTGGTCATGTTGAAGGCCGCGCCCGCGTCAGGGTGACCGAGTTCCGTCATCGAGTGCAGCATGTATCCCGGCAGCATCCCGGTGTAGATGCCTTTCGAGACACCCGGGAAAATACCGACCCACATCTCGTTCAGCGGACTGCAGATCTCGCCGGGTACCGTCTGGAACCGGTCGTAAAGACATTTGAACGCCTTTTGCGCGTACTCGTCATCGCCGTCCCTCCAGCCGGACCAAGTCACCTGCAGAGACACATCGTCGAAGGGCGGGGAAGGCGTCAAGTCAGCCATTGTCACGAAGGCCGCAAAGCAGTCATCATCCAGCGTGAACGTATCGATTGTGCTGTTCTGAACCTCGACAAATCTGGCCGCGGCCCGATCCGCTTCGGCGTTCAGCACCACGGCGTCGCTCGATTCAACCAGTGCGGCGGCACGCATGAACCGCTGATATTCCCGGGCGGCGCCAAGCCAGAGGGCCGACGAGTTTCCAGACCAGCTCTGGTCTTCGTGCGGTTCTTCCAGGTTCAGACCCATCGCGGCGTTCATCGCGGCGCGGTAGGTCTCGTCTCCCGTGAACGGCAACATGTTGTCGGGGCCGAAGCCCTGGGCAAACAGACAACGGTTCAGCAACCCGCGGCGCTGCGCGATCCTGTCGGTCTTTCCGGTGAACCGGTTATGCAGGCCGTACATCAGAACCATGTAGGACGGGGTCTCGGCCGACACCCGCTTCTTGCCGACCGAGCCGTCGCCAAGAACCGGCATCGATTCCCAGTCTGGAACCGTGACCGAATTCCAGTCGATCTCCAACGTGGCCGGATAGGAATTCTTCAGGTCGCCTTCGTTCAGGATGGCGTAGTAAACATAGTCCAGGTACCCCTCGACATCCTCGAACCCGCCCAGGGCAAGCATCGCAAGTACCGGTCCCATGTTGTCCCTGGCCCATGTGCGGGTGTACTCGGACATCGGACACGTCGCGCCCTGTGCCGACGTCTGAAGCCTGAGAGACATCTTCATTCCGTCGATGAAGTCGTTCACCATCGGATCCGGAGTCCGCACGTCCGCCAGCGTTGACTCCCAGGCCTGGTAATGGGCCGCGGTTTGATCCAGTAGTTCCCCGGTATCGAACGCAGGCAGTTCGGCGGACTCGTCCAGCGGGCCAGCGCAATGCGTAAGAACGAAGTTTTTTTCCTGACCCGGTGTCAACACGCCGACAGAAACGCTCAACTTCTTCGAATCCACCACCCCGGAACCGTCCACAAAACGCGTGACCAGTTTCCTGGCCTCGCGCTCTTCGACCATCACGCCGTCGGATGGCGACACGATGGTTCCCCAGGCCCGAACCACCAGTTCCAGATTCGGCGAGTCCGCATCACCGCCATTTCTGACCACAATGTGACGAATCACGCACCGGCTCAGATACTCATCGCCCACTGTCATTGAGTCGGGGCCGAACCAGGGGGCGAAGTCGACCGAGTAAGCCGACACCTTGCCGAGCCTGCCGGCCGTTATCACAACCGGAGCGTCAAGACTTCGTGCTACCTGCTCGCGATCAAATTCGGCCACCACGCCGTCCGGCGCCAGGAACAGCCCGTAGTCACTGAAAAATCCATCGGCGATGTCATATCCCGGGCCGGCGAATGAATGCATCGAATTGGTCGGTTTACCATATCCGAACAACGCGAAGACCACACCGTTGCCGGTACCGGACGCACCCAGAAGAGAAGGTTCGGGTGGTTTGTGCCCATCGATGTCGGTCACATACCGGCTGAGCCTGGAAAAAACGGCCGGGACCTTATCAAAGATACCGCCCGACACCTTGAATTCGGCCGTTTCGGCCCAGAGATGACTGACGGCCGGCGGTTCCCAGACGTCGTCCCCTGAATCCTCGACGTCGCCCCCTGAGTCCTCGACCCCGACATCCCCAGTGTCTGCCCCATCCTGCTGCTCTCCGCAACCAGCGGCCAAAGCCGCCATAAGCAACGCGATCGTCCAGGTCAATCGCACCGATTCCCTGCCTCTCATCCCCCCGCTCCTTCCGAAAGTCCCTTGATATGTGGACGGAAACCGGTTTATGTTCCCAGCTTGATACGGCCAAGTCCACCGTTTTGTTCGCCACGCGCGGTGCCTGGGTGACGGTGTGCGGCCCTCGAACAACCCGAGGTAGGTCATGCAGATTGTGATCTGGATCCTGTGGTTCCTTATGCTCGCCGCCGTCGCGGTCGGCCTGCTGGTCGAACCGATGGCATCATGGGTCAAACAGATGTCCGGCGTCTCCGGCCATCCTTACCTGATGGGATTTACCAAGTTCGTCATCCTTGGCACGATGGGCGAACTGCTCGGGGCCAGGATCGCGACCGGCCGCTGGCGCCTGCGCGGGATCCGGCTGTGGCAGCGCGCGCTTGTCTGGGGCGTGATCGGCGTGATGCTGGCCCTGGTCATCCCCCTCTTCTCGGGTGGCGTCGATTACCTGCTTAAGATGGGCTACCTGCCCGGTGATGGCAACGCACTGCTGGCAGCGTTCTACAAGTCAACCCTGATGAACCTGTTGTTCGGCTTCGAAATGATGGTCTTTCACAGGATGACAGACACGCTCATCGGACGCGGCAGACTGTTCTCGGTCTGGCACGTGGTCGAGACCTGGGCCGCGATCGACTGGAAGAACATGTTCCGCGTGGTGGGTGGCGCGGTTCTCTGGTTCTGGATCCCGGCGCACACGGTCACCTTCAGCCTTCCACCGGAATACCGGGTGGCGGCTGCGGCCCTGCTGGGCATCGCGCTCGGCCTGATAATGGGATTTTCTTCAAGGAAGGCGAAGCTGGCGGCAAAGGACTGACGCGAACGGAGTCTCTACGGTCCGCATGCACCGGCGGGGACTTCCATGTCGCCACCGGACAACGGAGTCCCACATCCCTTCAGACTCTGGTTGGAACCGCAGAAACCGGTCTGAATCTCGACCGGACTAATCCCGCTGAACTCGATACGATTGTTGGCGACCCAAGTCGGACTGGCGTTGATCCCGAGCGCCTCGGAAAGCTTCGCGTCGGCAGAAAGAAGCGCGCGTCCCTCGTCGCCCTCGGAACAGGACTTCAAAACCACCGGGTCGATCCCGTTCACCGCGCACTTCTGCCAGTCAGTCGATTCGTACTCCTGGGCGCGGCAAACAAGGTACTCCATGAATTTATTGTCTTTTTTGTAATACTTCTGGGCACATGCCTGCCTGAAGTCCTCGGCGACCTCAAAAGGTCCGTGAAGCGATTGGAACTGACCGGGGAAGGTCTCGGTGACCAGGAAATGAACCGAGAAATCAACGTCCTTTCCGAACGCCTTCAGGACTTCCGGCATCGACAGGAATGCCATGGCACCGTACGGGCACTGACTCATCGCGAACAGATCCAGACGGCCACGAATCTCATCGCGACAGATCAGCTTCTGAGCACACGCGGAATCCGCGCAGTCCGTCATCGTGTTGCCGTCGTCGTCCACGCCGTTGTCGCAGATCTCGGAGTCCGGGTCGAAGCTGGACTCGGTCGCCAGGACAAGCAGGCCGCCGATCTCCATCAGATACGGGGCGAACTGCTCGTAAGAGGGGTCGTCCTTGATGTTCTTGTCGAAGATGAAAACTGGAAGCATCCTGAATTCGGTTCCCTTCAGCGGCTTCACCAGTTCCTTCGCCGCCTCGTCCGAGTAATCCAGCACCTTGTATTCAAGGCCGGGGAAAACCTGCTTGAACTGCGACGGCGCGATCTCGACAAGCTGCGCACATGTGTCGCATCGCTTGTCCGTGACAACGGTCAGGTCAACCCTGACAGGCGCGGGGAGCTGAGCGCACTTTTCCGGTTTGCGATCGCCGAGTGCCTCACACAGTGCCCTGGCCAGGCCGTCACCAGTCCTGGGCCCGTCGAACTCGCTGCCGGCGATCAAGATTGTCGGTGACGCGGTCATCTCGCGCGCATCGGACGCCTTGAAAGATTCCATCAACAGGATCCTGCCCTCTGAACCTTCGACGCACGCCTTGATGCGGTCGGTCTTCAGGCCGATCTCCTTGGCGCATTCGTCGAAGTTGTCCGGAAACGACTCCGGACTGCCGTACTGGCACTCTATCAGCCCGAGCAGCTTCTTCGGGGCGTGCTTCATGGTGCAGACCTGGTAAAGATCGCCCAGCACCTCGGTCTCGCCGTGCATCGAGGCCGGAACGCCGCCCGCTACCTCATCGCCGATAAAATAGAGTCGGAAGTCGACGTAATCCGCGAAATCCTTGACAAGGGGAATCACCACGCCGGCCGCTCCGATCCAGTATGGACACTCGCTCATCGCGAAGACCTCGACGGCCACCTTACTGGTGTCCGAGGCGGCGGAACCCGTTCCAACCGCAACACCGTCCTGATCACCCTTGGTCGAATGGCATGCAGCCAGGCCAGCAAGGGCGGCCACAACTACGATTCCGGAAAGAATCCTCATCAAAAAACCTCCTTAGCCGCCGCGCGTCAACGTACGCGCCGGGACGGCATCTCGAACACGCCGAACCTGCACTCGATATCGCCGTTTGACAGATACTGAAACCTTACCGGACTGATACGCGAAGGATAGTCCACCTCGGGGTCGCCCGCCAGCACGCATACGGTGTGACCGTCCAACTGCTCAAAGCGCCGCCACATCGCATCGTAGAACTCGCGACTGGATTCGAGGCGAACGTCGTAAGGGGGATTGACGATCACGAACCCGGGCGGCTGAAGGGGCTGCATCGCGGTCACATCAGCCCGGAACACCTCGATGGCGACCCCGGCCATCGCCGCGTTCCGCCTGGTCGTCTCGACCGCGCGCTCGTCGATGTCAGACGCGGACACCATCGGCAGCGCGGTACGAATCATCATGTCACGCGCCTCTTCCCGCAGTTCACCCATCCTGCGCCGCATATCGTCGCCGAAGTTCGCCCAGCGTTCGAATCCCATCACATCCCGCGAAAGCCCGGGAGCCACCCTGGCAGCCCAGAGTGCGGCCTCGATCGGGATCGTCCCGGATCCGCACATCGGGTCGTGCAGCGGCAACTGACGATCCCAGCCTGACAACCTGAGCATGGCGGCGGCCAGATTCTCCTTCAACGGGGCTTCGAGGTGATCCGCCCGCCAGCCGCGCTTGTGCAGCGACTGGCCCGACAAATCCAGATAGAGGGTCATCTCGTTTTTGAGCAGATGGACGAAGACGTTCACATCGGGGTCGTCGCGGTTCACATCAGGTCTTGAGCCGACCTCGTCCCTGATCCGATCGACAATCGCGTCCTTGGTCTTGAGCGCGATGAAGTTCGTGTGGGTCAGCTCACTGTCGCGACAGACGGCCGAGACCGCCAGCGTCAACGACGGGTTCAGGAAGACCCGCCAGTCGATGGTGCGGACGGCGTCATACAGGGACTGACCGTCTGTGACCCCGAACCGGCCCAGTTCGACCAGGACGCGCAACGCCACGCGCGAATGAAGGCATGCACGCCAGGCCGCCTCCCAGGATCCTCTGAAATGAACGCCGCCACGATCGCAGCGCACGCCGCGCAGCCTCATCTCGCGAAGCTCGTCGCGCAGACAGGGTTCGGTTCCCCTTGCCGCCGTGGCGAAGAACACATGATCGTCCATGCCGCCGTCGTGTCCCGAGATGATCCGGGAAAAAACCGCCGGTGGACGCTCGGCGACCCTGGGCGGTCGAGCCGTTGCCGCGGGTGAAGATCCCTGCGAGGCACCCGACGCCGGTCTGGGTGCCCGGGGACGGGCCGGACCCTTTTCCGGACGCGAACCGGCCGGCCGCTTGCCCTGCCGCCTTATCACCTTTGTTTCAGCCATATAGACCCCCTGCGGCAGTCCGCCAAGCATCCAGTCCCGAACCGTGTCAGGAAATCTTCCGCAGGCCGTCGACAGGATTGATTCGAATGGCCCTGAGCGAAGAAAAGACACAGGAAAGAAGCACCACGGCCGCCGAGCCGAGCGAAACCACCAGGACATCACTCCAGTTCAGCCGGGCCGGAAGCTCACTGATCATGTAAACCTTGGCATCCAGGTTGAAGTCGATCGAATTGATCAGACCTACGACGCACCTGCCCAGCCCGACACCCAGCAACACACCGAGGCAACCGAGCACGAAACCGTGCGCCACGAAAACCTTCCAGAGCTGCAGTCGAGACGCGCCAAGGGCCACCAGGGTCGATATGTCCTTCATCCTCTCCCTGGCCACGATAAGTTGCGTGCCGACGATGTTGAACGCGGCAACGACCACGATAATCAAAAAGAAAAGACCTATCACGACCTTCTGGACACGCAGTGCCGAAAACAGGTTGCGGTTCATGTCCTTCCAGTCGATCAGCCGGTATTCCTGAACAGGACCCCAGCCCACATCGCTATACATAACGGCCCTGCGGGATCGATAGACGGTGCGTGCGACGTCCCTCATCGTGACCTGTCCGACCGGCGCCAGCTCGCGCATCGCGACCTTGGCCACGCCCTCATGAACCAGGAAAATATCGTGGACGACCTCATCCATCGTGTATGGCGAAAGCGTCTTGGCGACCTCTTCCTTCATTGTTTCGGTCGCGAACAGATCCTGCAGCTTGATCTCGACCCAGCGGACGACGCGGCCACGATCCAGGAAGTGCATCGCGGCTTCCAGATCCATGACGACAAGACGCGAATCGTAGTCGTAGAAACCCGAATCCACGCAATCCCTGACAATAAAACGCGATTCCCGCGGAGCCAGCATGCCGCCGCCGGCGGCCGAAGGGGACATTCCGCCCATGGGCGTGGTCAGACTGATGCCACCGCCGGGAGCCACTTCGAGACGCGACATCAATTCACAACCTATCACGACCGGTATCGGCCCCTGACCGTCCCACTTGAGCACGCCCAGGTCACGGCCCTTCAAAAGCTTCGAAAGCCCTGACACCTGCTCGGCACGCGCCAGATCGACACCCTTCAGGAGCGCCTGCGAGGTACCAATATCGGATGAGATCATCATCTCGTCGTACGTGGATGCCGCGACCCCTGCCACGCCTGGGATGTCCTTGACCTTCGCGGCCACTTCATCGTACTCGCCGAACAAGTCGCCACGACTCATGACGACCATGTGAGGGTAAACACCCAGGATCCTTTCGCGAAAGACCTCCTCGAAACCACCGGTGACCGACATGACCGCGGTCAGAGTCGCCACCCCGACCGCTATGCCCACGATCGATACCACCGTGGCCGCGGACACACGGGACTTGCGCCGACCGGCGAAAAGGGAAATCCCCATCGCTATGGTGAATGGCATTCTGTGAAGGAGTCCGGACAAACCCGCACCCACTGTCAAACCCGGCGCTATTGTAGGCTGTAACCGGATTATGCGGTAGTGTCGCGACGCCTGCGGCCACCGGCCCCGGTTCCGACTTCGCGCCCCATTTCCTGAAAAGATGCCTTCAGGTCGCGCGCGCATGCGCCGGCCGTCTCGACCAGAGTCGCCTTGTCGGGATATATCTCGTAGCACTCGCGGTACTTCGCCGGGGTCAGGTTCGGCATGACCACGTTCGCGCCGCACATCAGACCCTGCCTGCGTCCAGCCTGGCGGCTGAGCGTCGCAATGGCCGTAGTGCTGGGAATATTCGAGTCGGGACAGGTGATCCTGGTCAATGCGATGACCTTGAAGGCAGTGGCCGCGTCGGCCGGAACCTGCAGGTCAGGGGTCAGGGTCGGGAATTGCACTTCGCCTTCGCCGCACAGAAGGAATCGCCCCATCGGGGTATCCGGATGCGGGATGTAAGGCCCAACTCCGATCATGTCCAGATCGAGATCCGCGAAGGTAAGAATGTCATTGGCCAGCGAATCCCAGGACTGACCGGGAATGCCGACCATCACGCCGCTGCCCGCCTCGTAACCGATATCCTGGAGCCGCATGATCTGCGAGATGCGATCCTGGAACCCGCCAGGGAGCGCGGGATGGATCAGGCTGTACAACGCGGGATCGGAAGTCTCGAAACGAAGCAGGTAGCGATCGGCGCCGGCCCGGCGCCAGAGACGCAGTTCCTCGTCCTTGCGCTCGCCCAGGGACAACGTGACCGCTACACCGATCTCGTCCTTGATGGCGCGCACGATGTCCGCCATCCAGTCGGCCTTGATGCCGTAGTCCTCACCGCCCTGCATCACGATCGTGCCGTAACCGAAACCGCGCGCCTCGCGGGCGGCGGCCAGGATCTCGTCAGCGGACATCCGGAAGCGTCTAGCGCCCCTGTTTTCCGCGCTGATCCCGCAATAGGCGCATCTGCGGACACAGTGACTGGAGATTTCCAGAAGACCCCTGAGGTGGATCTCGTCACCGACCGACTCATGCCGCACACGATCGGCCATCCCGAACAGCTCGGACAGACGATCCGGGTCCGTTTCGCGCAGCCATGCGATCATCTCGGGATGTGTCATGATTATCCTTCGACACCGGCATCGGTACCGGCCTTCGCCAACTTGTACGCCGCGAGCGCGTCGGGAAACGGAGAGAGGGCGCGTTCGAAGATCCCCAGGCTGTAAGCTATCGACAACCCATAATTCGTGATCGGCACGCCGGCACGCCTGCAGCGCAGGATCCGGGAAAGCATCTCGCGCCTGTTCCACATGCATCCGCCGCAGTGAATCACCAGGTCATAAACCGCGAGTTCGGCGTCCGTGACCGGGAAGTCGTGTCCCTGGACATGAACGATGTCCAGCGCGCCGCCGACATAACGTGACAGCCAGCGCGGAATCTTCTCGCGACCGATGTCGTCGGTGATCGGGTGATGCGAACACGACTCGGCGATCAGAACCTTTGAACCCGGAACAAGCCGATCGATGGCCACAGTGCCACGGATCATCTCGGTCAAATCGCCCTTGAACCTGGCGAAAAGAATCGAGAATCCCGTCAAAGGGATATCCGCGGGCGTGTCGGCCGAGACCCTCTCGAACGCCTGGGAATCGGTCACTACAAGCGCCGGCTTCACCTTCAATGCGCTCAGCGCCGACTTCAACTCGTTTTCCTTCACCACGGCGCACCACGCGTCGTGGTCCAGGATATCGCGAATAGACTGGACCTGAGGCAGGATCAGCCGCCCCTTGGGCGCCTCCTTGTCGATCGGAACCACCAGTATCGCCATGCTGCCGGATGGAACCAGATCGCCGAGTATCGCGATGTTGTCCACGAACTCGGCTGGTGCCGCGTCCAGAAGAGTCTGTCTTAGATCCCCGAGACCATTCGACTTCGGATCGCCGTCCGACGCGGTGACACGCACCGTCCGAACCTGCTGTGCCATCAACCGCGCTTCAAGTTCAGCCGAAGGCGGAGCGATATCGCACTTGTTGAACACGACCACGACGGGGATGTTGCGGTCGCGCAGTTCGTCCATTATCCCCTGTTCGAACTCGCTCCACTCGCCGGCGGCGACCACAATCACGCCAAGGTCGGTTCGGTCGAAGACCTGTATCGTTTTCTTGACGCGCAGTTCGCCGAGCGCGCCGACATCATCCAGGCCGGCGGTGTCGATGAACAGAACCGGGCCAAGAGGCAGCAGTTCCATCGGTTTCTCGACAGGGTCGGTCGTCGTTCCGGCGAACTCCGAGACTATCGAAACCTGCTGTCGGGTGATCATGTTCAGGACACTGGACTTGCCGACGTTGCGGCGGCCGAACAGGCCTATATGCATCCTGAATCCGCGAGGCGTATTCATCGACATGGTATTTCCTTCGAGTCAACCGGGAAGGGTGGGTCATTCCGGGTGCGTGAAGACCATCTTGCCGACCTGGATGCCGGCTATGGCGCCCAGCTTCGCGGCGATTTCGCTGGCGACCTTGTCGCCGCCCACGATCTCAAGGATGACGAGACCGCTGGAGGAGCAGCATCCGCTTGTCTCGTCGACGTCATGCAGGCCAAGCCGCGTCTTGATGTTGCAGCCGTATTCCGCGAACACCTTCTGAACCTCGACCGAGTTGACCATGCGGTTCGTGACATGAACGCCAAGAATGTGATGATCCAGCATCGTTTCCTCCGTGGGCAACGCCCGTCAGACAGTCTATACGGAATGGGAAACCGGGATCTCGAACGAGAACCGCGCCCAGCTTCCCTGCTCCGATTCAGCGTCAACCCTGCCCTTGTGCAGGTTGACGATTCGCCACACCGTGTAAAGACCAACGCCGGTCCCCTTGCGCTTCATCAACTCGGGATCCTTCAGGCGGGAGAACTTCTTGAACAGAGAACGCCTTGCCGCCTGCGAAAACCCAGGGCCGTCGTTGCGCACGGACACCTTCATCCTGGTGCCGTCCATCGATACCTGGACAAGAACCAGGCCTTCCTCGAAGCCGTATTTGACCGCATTACCGATCAGGTTGACCGCAACAATTTTTAAAAGGTCCGGATCGCATTCAAGTTTCCGCGCGGCCGGATCGTCGGGGAACTCCGTCTCGATGCGCATGCGGCGTTCGACGGCCTGCGGCTCGACGATATCGATCGCCTGTCGAAGCAACTCGGTGATGTCCACGTCGGGTTTCATTGTTGCCGCCAGGTCACCGGTCTCGACCCGGGCCAGGTCCATGTACTCGCGCACCAGGCCCAGAAGATACTCACCCTTGGCGGTCATCCTGCGCAGACGGTCCTTCTGCGCGTCGTCCAGTTCGCCCAGGTAGCCTTCCAGCAGCGTGCTGGCGTCCAGCACCATCGATGCGACCGGGCTTTTCAGTTCGTGCGCCACGAAACCCAGCATCTCCATGTACGCGGCGTTCACCTGCTCAAGCTGACGAATCCGCCAGGCCTTGTCGACCGCCTGGGCGATACGTTCCGAAACCGCCAGATGCATCCAGACCTCGCGGGGGCCGTAGACGTTCTTTTTCCGGCTGCTGCGGAAGATCATTCCGACGCATCGCCCGTCGACGACCAGCGGACAGGTCATGCTGGCCATGACACCCTCGCGCATCAGAACACGGGTCGAGCGTGACCTTGGATTTCTGCGGAAGTACTCCTCGAGGTCATTGATAACTCGAAGCTGCTTGCCCTGAATGAGCGGTTGAAGAGTGCTGCCGTTGAGATCCTCGGTGAAGCCGACGTCCATGATGACCGGTTCGTACTCGGCCCGCACCCACCGGGAAGTGATTCGCTGCCCGTCGTCGTCGACGAACGCCAATCCGATCCGATCGCATGGCCACACGCCGCGGGAGGCCTCATAAACGAAATCCATTATCCGTTCGATGCTCTCGCCACCCGCGACCTTGCGGTTGAGCATGTCCAGGATGTCCTGCTCGGCCGCGTCGAACGCATCCATGCCGACCACGTCTTCCGGAATCGGCACATACTCGACCAGGTCATCAGACCTGGGCTGGGGTCCATCCGTGCTGCCGTCGTCAATAGCCGCCATTAAAAAACCATCCCGCCCGCAGGCAATCCAGTCCGGATTGTTCAATGATATGTTGCAATGGCCGCATCGGCAACGTGCATGTTCCCAATGCCGCGCCAGATCGCGCCGAACCGTTTTTTCAGTCGAACCGACGCACGCGGGAATGGCAGTAAGGCTGTGAGCCCTTGTGCTCGTAATAGTCCTGGTGATAGTCCTCGGCCGGCCAGAAGGTGCCCGCGGGCGCGAGTTCGGTCGCCACATCCAGACCCTTCAACTTGAGTTCCCGCACCAGGCCCTCGATCGTCGTTCGCTGCGCATCGTTCGAGTAGTAGACGGCCGACCGGTACTGATGGCCCACGTCAGGGCCCTGCCGGTTGATCTGGGTCGGGTCGTGAATCTCGAAAAACAGCTTCGCGAGCTTCTCGTAACTGGTCACGCGGGGGTCGAACACCACGTGTACCGCCTCGGCATGCCCCGTGCCTCCTGTCTTGACCTGCCCGTAGGTCGGCTTGGCCAGCGGCCCGCCCATGTAACCGGAAACCGCGCTGACAACCCCGGGCTCGCGATCGAACCAGTACTCAACGCCCCAGAAACATCCACCGGCAAAGTACGCATCCTCGTAGTCGACCGTCTTCACTTTGGTTTCCCCTGTCGCGGCCGCGGCGGCCGGCTCGAACACCATCGAAATCGAATTGACGCAGTGGCGCGTGTCCGCGGGTGTGAACCCCTCGCCTCGGAACACATGACCAAGGTGTCCTCCACATGCCGAACACACGATCTCGGTCCTCTTCCCGTCGCGGTCAGGCACCTCGGTCACGGCCCCGGGCAGGGCGTCGTCGAAGGCCGGCCACCCACATCCCGAATGAAACTTCGAGTCAGAAGAAAACAATGCAGCGCCACACTGCCTGCACCTGTACGTCCCATCCCGATCCAGGTCCACATATTCGCCCGAAAACGGCGGTTCCGTACCTTTATTGACGATGACCCTCTCTTCGGCCGGGGTGAGTCTGCGTTCCGACATGTCTTTTTCCTCCAGTGGACTGGCACCGCACGATACTGAGATCAGGCCGGCGGTCATCAGAATCGACGCGGCCACCAATGGAACTGGACCGACGGGAAACGATATAACCGGAGATGCTTTCATGACCGGACCTCCTCCGGGAAACGGGCATCACGCCCAGATTCTGATAATCTGGCAACGAATTCGGACAAATCAACGGGACGGGGATGGAATCTTTGAGATTCAGTGGGTTGCGCTTCAGTCAGAACGCAAAACCGAGTGAAAAATACGGGATACCGAAAGGCGTGTAGCGCCAGATTTCTGTGAAGTAATCCAGATGAGCCGGAATCATGAAACCTATATCGCCGTAGACCATGCCACTGTGCCCGCGTACTCCGTAGAAGATCATGGTTACCACGCTGTCGATGTCCATCGAACCGTCGCGACCCGCATAAACCGGGATGGCGACCTCGATCTGCAGGGACCAGAACGGATTCATCTCGAAACGGTAGCCGATTGATGGAAGCATGTAGGCTCCCGGGAGATTCGCGAAGCGGTCGACCTCGCCCTCTTCGTTGCCAAGGTCGTACACAAGCTGGCCGGCCGCGGAGCCTGCAATCAGTGACACGTTGAGCGAGTGGCGACCCCAGATGCCGGTCATCTGAAAACTGCCGCCGTATATGACCGTCAGCGCTTGATCAATGATGGAGAGATCCGCGAACGTGCCGATGATGCCGGCGTAGACGCCACCGCCGACAGCGAAGTTGTCGTTCACACGATACTGAGCGGACGCCAGCGGCACCAGACCTGCCAGACCGACCGGCAGCAGCGTCAGGGCACCGACCTGGACGTTCTCGGTCACGCCGTACTGAAGCTCCCATATGCCTAGTCCATACCCCGTGACGGTAAAATTCCCCTTTCCGATGCCGTCCGCGGTGGGCGAAATCGTGACGCGGTGGCGGGTCAGAGACACGGGTTCGATACTTCGGGTCGAACCGGGGACACCTGACGTCTCGACGGTCGGCGTCTGTGCCTCGGTGACTGTCGGAGCCGGGGCCAGGGGCCCGCTGTCGGAATCCCGGGTGACGGGTTCGGGAGCCGACCGATCGGGAACCGCGTGACCAACCAGATCGCCGACCATCGAACTCATCCCGCCCCTGATGTCATCGAATGAAGAAAAAACCCGGCTGGCGGCGCGGCTGCCGGACAAATCCGGGGACACGCCGACCGCAAACAGGCTGACAAGCCAGGAATCGCCAGTTCTTGCGAGGTCGCCATAAATAAGCGTATGAGCACCTGCCCCGGCCGCGACAGTGATCATGCAATCGAGATCCGAATATGAGCATTCGGAAGGTGACTCCATCTGGTCATGGCGGATGGCCCGGTCGCCACTGATGTGCTCCAGCGTGCCCGATAGCATATCCGCGAACTCCGACAACCGCGCCTGGTCGATGTCGCCGCGGAAACTGAGCGACCAGACAAATAGAGATTCGCCTTTCACGTCCTCGCTGGCCTGGACTGTCGAGGCCGCACCGGCAACGCAAAGCGTCATGAGCAAACCGACAAGCCACACAGTGTCAAGCAACCGACCCGACCGGCAAAATATATACATTTCGTGAGATTATCCGAACGACGATGCGGAATCATACGGTCTGGGCAATCGAGAATCCACTCGAATGAACGCATCTTACGGGTTTCGTGCGTCAACAAGGTGTGCATAATAAGCCAGCCTGTCCGAAGAGGATTGCAATGAAAAGGATGTTCGTTTTTGCCGCGGTGCTGGCATTGATCGTCGGCTGTTCAGGTAACGTGGAAAACCCCGCTGACACCATTTCCGATTCGACCGATGCTGTCCCGGACGACGGATCCGATCCCGGAAACGATACGAAAGACGTCGCTGCGGCGGACTCACTGGCGGACGGCGCCGGGGACTCCGACACGCCGGATTCGACCGAAGACACCTTCGACGTGGTCGAACTGCCCATCTACGACGAGCCGGCGACACGCGTTCTGTTCGATCTGCTCGGATCGACGGTCGAATGTCCGTTCCCGTCGAACCATTACCTCAATCCTGAAGACAACACGATCAAGATTGCGTCGAAAGGTTGGAACAACTCGCTGCTTTACAGGATTGAGATGGACCTGGACGTGTACGCGAAAGACGCCGCCACGGTTAAGGGTTTCGCCCTTTATTCGACCATGGCGTTCATGACATCGACCGCGGTGGATCCGGCCACGCTGCCGGCCACGGGCGCGGACTCGATGCTGCCCGAGTCGACCGTAAGACTGTACCGGCTTGATGGGGAAGTCCCGGAACAACAGGCAATCGCCTGTGATTTCAAGCAGTACGACTACCCCGACCTGTTCAACATGACCCAGTGCCGGCCACTGACGAAGCTGAAGCCCGACACCACTTATCTGTTCGTGATCACTGATGACCTGAAGGATGTCGAGGGCAATGCGTTCGAGCGTTCCCGCGGATTCATGCAGGCCCTCGGGCTGGCCCGTGTCGAACAGGAGGCGTCGGCCGAAAGACTTGAACTTATGCACTCGACTGGACGTCAGCTTGTGGATGCCCTTGACCGGGGAATGGAAGACTGGTCCAAAGTGACCAGCGCGTCGGTCTTCACCACGGGACATCCGCAGGTGGAGATCGCGGACCTTCTGGGAATGTTCAGAAACGGCGAAAACGCCGACGAGATGGCAACGAAAATCTCCTACTCCCTGGACACCGATAACGAAGGGAAACCAGTCACATACGCCGGCAGCAACCTGCCCGGGTGTTCCCAGCCCGACGAAGAGATGGAATGGGGACTTCACGGAACCTTCAAGGCCCCGGAATTCAGAAACGCCAACGGCCATTTTGAGCGTGACGAATATGGCGTGTTCAAGACCTTCACCGGCGAGGAGATCCCGTTCTACCTGATGGTTCCGGCCGGGGACGGCCCGTTCCCGGTGGTGCTTGCCCAGCACGGTCTGGCAAGTTCTGAAAACGCATTCTGCGAGGTGGCCCAGGAACTGATTCGACGCGACATCGCCGTTCTCAGGTTCCTGTGGCCCGAACACGGCAAGCGTGGAAACGGGATGACCGACTTCATCGACGTGGTCAATCCCAAGAGGATCGCCTACAACTTCATGCAGTCGGCGACCGAGATCGCCTCGGCAGTCATCCTGCTGGACAAGCTCAACGCCGACATGACCGAAGCGCATCCCGAGGGTCAGGGGCTCGGGCCGCTCGACACAAGCCGAATCGGCTACGTCGGCCACTCGCTCGGCTCGATCATCGGCCTGCTGTACCTGCCGTTCTCGGACCGGATTGACATCCTGGTGTCCAACGTGGGAGGCCTGGGCATGTCGCATCTGGTCGACGCCTTCTTCGCATTGCAGCTCCCGGGAATGAAATTCATTGGCAGCACGGTTGTCAACCTGACTGACCATATCGTCGCGATTGGTGATGGCGTGTCGAACGCAGAACGGATTCTGGACGGATCCGGTTTTGGGGAGTCCAACCCAAAATTCGTCCTTGCCCAGGAAGTGATCGGCGACGACGTCGTATCGAACCCCTCGACCGAGACGCTGGCTCGAAACGCCAACCTGAAGCTGATCAACCCCGTGGAGGTTCCGATCGACGGCGTTGAATCGGCCGACGCCGAAACCCTGACCTCCGGCCTGTTCCAGTTCGTCGGCGCCAGCCACCACGAATTCCCCGGCACACCGGGAAACAACGCGGTCGCCGACGCCGAGCGCGAACAGGCGATTCACTATCTGGAAACCGGTCTGAAAACCGGCACTCCCGAGATCATCGTACCCGTCGTGAACCCGCAGTAATCAAAGTGGACGACAGGTACCCGCAGGGACGGATGACATTCGCCCCACGCCCGTCCCGCCGGCGCGCAGGTGCGCATGCTCCTTGCCCTGAAGGGTTTTTCAACATCGATCCAGCTTGACGAAGACATGCTGTTGTGATGATGTGTGCACCGTGGCTGAACCCAGGGGTATTCTCAGGCCATGTGCGACCATTGTTCTCACGATGATAACGGCGAAATCACCCATCCTGACAACGACCTGCTGATTGACGATCACCCAGTTCTGGACTTCGAGCGGGGGGCTCTGGTGCCATTCGTGTTCAACGGACGGCCAGCACTCGGATTCGAAGGCCAGCCGGTCCTGGTCTCTCTGCGCGCCGCGGGTGTGATGAAGGTGCGCGAAAGCGCGAAAAAGCATCTTCCTTCGGGACCGTTCTGCATGCAGGGGCGCTGCTGCTCGTGCATGATGACGGTCGACGGCCGGCCTAACGTGATGACATGCGTCACGCCGCTGAAAAAAGGCATGGTCGTCGAGTCGCCGGACCGGGAACGCGATGCCGGATTCTTCAGGCGCCTGCCGGAACGACAGCCCGCCGATTTCGCACCCGCTCCTGGTGAATCCCAGGGCGGGCTCAAGCTGGACCTGGCCGTGATCGGCGCCGGTCCTGCCGGTCTGGAAGCCGCGCTCATGGCGTCCGAGGCCGGAGTCGAGAGCATCGCCCTGTTCGACGACAAGGACTACGCGGGCGGCCAGCTCAAGCTGCAGACACACGATTTCTTCGGTACCCAGGCGCTTGGCGCCTCGGTCCGTGGTTTTGAGATCGGCAGACAACTCACTCAGCGCGTGCGCGAATCGAACATCGACCTGCGGCTGAACTCGACCGTTGTTGGCGTGTTCCCGGAAAACTGGCTGATCTTCCGCGACGGAGATCGGATCAATTACGCCCACGCGCGAAAGATCGTGGTTGCGACCGGCGCCAGTGAAAAGATGATCCCCTTCCCGGGCAACTACCTGCCGGGCGTGATCGGGGCGGGCGGCGCGCAGACCTTCATGAACATCCACGGCGTCAAGCCGGGCAAGCGCGTGCTGATCGTGGGCGCAGGCAACATCGGCGTTATTCTCGGGTACCAGCTTCTCCAGGCCGGCATCGAGGTGGTCGAGGTGGTCGAGGCCGCCGACCGGATCGGCGCATACGGCGTTCACGCGAACAAGCTGCGGGCGCTCGGCGTCCCAATCAGGACAAGACACACGATCAAGGCGGCGTACGGAACCGATCGTGTCGAGGCCGCCGAGATCGTCGCGCTCGACGAAAACTGGAAGGAGATTCCCGGCAGTTCGCGCAAGGTCGCGGTGGACACCATCTGCCTCGCGGTTGGGCTGTCGCCCTTGAACGAACTGCTCTGGCAGGCCGGTTGCGAGTTCACCTGGATCCCCGAGCTGGGCGAGGTACCGAGAATCGACCGCTACCGACGCACGTCGAATCGCGACATATTCTGCGCCGGCGACTGCGCGGCGATCGGCGAGGCAAGCATCGCGCGCCTGGAAGGCCGCGTGGCCGGCCTGGTGGCCGCCAGGGACCTGGGACATCACCATCCGGATTTCGACAACGCCCTGCATGGAGCGTTTGACCTGCTGGCCTCGATTCAGTCCGGAAGATTCGGCGAGAAACTGGGAGTTGGAAAGGCGAAGGCCTCAGGCGAACCAATCCCGGAGCCGCTGGTTCTTGAGCCTTTCCGGCAGGCCGAAAGTCTTGATGGCGTCGAGGGCACCACTCGATTCAAGGTGCTGCTCGACTGTCCGCAGGACATTCCGTGCAACCCGTGCGAGGTGAGTTGTCAGTTCGGCGCCATCGTTGTCGGCGCGAAGATCAACCAGCCGCCCGACGTGGACCTGGACAAATGCACCGGGTGCGGCCAGTGCGTCGGGCACTGTCCCGGCAGGGCGATCAGACTGGTCAAGATCGATGCTGGAGATGGTCCTGACGGGCCGTTGTCCGAAGTCCGCATCCCGTGGGAATTCTGCCCACCGCCCGAAGTTGGAACGTCCGTAACGGTTTGCGACAGAAACGGCGACGCGATCGGACTGGGTATCGTTGCCAGGGTGCTGGGCACCAGAACCAAGAACGACTGCACGATCCTTTCGCTGAAGGTTCCGCGGACCATCGCATCGTCGGTCAGGTCGGTGCCACCGCCGATCGAACCGCTACCGGCGAGCGATGCGACCGATGCCGCGGAGCCGGTCGACGAACTGATCTGTCGTTGCGAAGAGGTCTCGCGCAGGGCGCTCGAAAACTGCATAGCCGACGGATACACCACCATCAACGCGCTCAAGCGTCTGCTGCGGACCGGCATGGGACCCTGCCGAGGTTCGGGCTGCCGCTCGGTAATCGAGGGTCGACTGGCTCAGACCGCTGTGACCGACAAGGCGACGCTGGTGGCGACCAAGAGCGCGCGCAAGACCGTGTCGCGGCCTCCCATCAAGCGCGTCACCATCGGCGAGGCCGCCCGGATGGAGATTATGCCGGGCGACCTGTCCGAATTGAGCGAGGTCGACAAGCGCAACACGCTCTCGATGAGCGATCTGAACAGAATTGAATGGCGCGAAAACGGCGTCCGTCGCGAGATGCGCAAGAAGGTCGTCGTCATCGGCGGCGGAATCACAGGCGTGTTCACGGCGTGGCACCTGGCCAGGATGGGCTGGACCGATGTCGTTGTGGTGGAAAAGGAGTTTCTGGCCGCCGGACAGACCGGCACATGCCTCGGCGGCCTCCGCACCGGTTTCGCGGGCGCCAACAAGGTCGCCCGTTCACGCATGGGGCTCGAGATCATGCGGGACGCGGACAAGCTGCTTGGGCAGTCGATCGGCTGGTTCCAGGGCGGATACGTCTACCTGGCCTACGACGATGCCCAGGCTGAGTCGTTCCGTCAGGCATCTATGATCTGGGATGAAGGCAAGGTCCCGTACCAGTTCCTGACAACCGCGACCGAACTGGATCACTACGTGCCCGGCATCGACGCGGACAAGGTGAAACTGGGAATATTCTTCGAGGAAGCCGGCGGTGCAAACCCGTTCCTGACGACCTACCGGTTCGCCGAAGACGCGCGCGCCATGGGCGTCGAATTCATGGTCGGGCGCGAGGTCATCGACGTCACGCTCGACGGCGGTCATGTCGAGTCGGTCATCCTGAACGACGGAACCAGGATCGCGTGCGAGCACGTCGTAAACGCGGCCGGACCTTACTCGCTCCGTGTCTCCGGCATGGTCGGCTTCGACCTGACCGAAAGCTTCTGGATCGAGCGTCACGGCTCGATGATCACCGAAAAGCTGCCGTTCTGGATGGACACACTCGTCGTTTCGTACCACCCGACCCTGTCCGGCTACTGGCAGCAGAAGCGGATGGAACCGGATGGCGAGGAAGGCGAGATCGTGGCCTGCTACAGCCCGGACAACCCGTTCAAGGGATACAACACGAAATCCCACGCGCAGTTCATGCCACGCATGGCCAGATCGATGCTGGAAGTCCAGCCGGCCTTCGCCGACGTCGGTATCGTGCGTCACGCGGCGCACCATTACGTCGGACGCGAGTCCGGGATCCCGCTGATCGGACCGTGCGGCGACTTTGGCGGGCAGAAGCTGCCCGGGCCGACCGGTTTCTGGCACAACATCGCCAAGAAGGGCCACGGATTCATGTGCGCGCCGGGCGACGGATACGCCCTGGCATGGTCCATGGTGAACAACGAACTGCACCCGTGGATCTCTGAATGCACGCTCGTCGAACAGAAGGGTGCCAGAGAGACTATGAAATAGGACCAGTTGACTGGGTCATGACCCGCGAAAACGCCGCCAGGTCCGCCACATCGATTTGAATCCAGTCCGGAATGTTCGAAATGACAGAACTCCCATTGCCGAAGTCTACATCCCTGGACACGGTCAGTTCGAAGCCCGACCCGGGGTTCGATACGATCACCAGGCGATCGGCCGCCGAAATCGTGTTCCCCGATCCGGAGACTTCGACCAGGGTCCAATCGCCATAAACCAGCAGGGCCTGAGGACGGCCGTCCGGAGGCGGGTCCAGGGGGATCCGGAGAGTCAAGGTACCATCGGCACGACGACGATTCACGTCCGCGACCACGGCGCTCGACTCGAGTGGAACCAGGGCCGCCCGATCCCCGTACGACAAGGACGGGGAGTGAAATAATGGACCGCCAATGTCCGCCGTGTCACAGACAGGCCCGGTCAGACTGGAATTGCGTTCCTTGAAACAAACCGAGACGCCGCGCCCCGTGATCAGTGGCCGGGCGATCCACCAGACCAGGTCGTGATCCCGGTTCAGACTCAGGGTTCGATAAAATCCTGGACTGGACGCTCCGGAAACAGGCCCTGCAGTAGTATCAGTGACGACGAAGAAAAGCCCCTCAGGCCGGGGCCGGGGAGGGGGCAGTGGGTAGCCGGCCTCGAGGCCTACATACTGCAGGAAGATGTCGGCCTGCTGTCCGTGAAGACCTGTCGTGAGATCCGCATATCCAAACCCCGCCCGTAAAAACTCGGAATGAATTCTTCCAAACTCACCGACGGGAAGCGCGGGCCGCGAGCGGCCCTGTACCACCAGATAACCGGTGACGTACCCGAAACAAAGCAGAATTACCGCCATGGCCGTCACAACCCGCGCGCGACCTGACGCGGGGGCGAATGACAATTCGCCCTTTTGAGACATAACCAGGGTCAAAGCAAGGACCAGGCCAGGTAAAAACACCAGCGCGTACCGTCCGTTGAGATCACGGCCGACGAGCAGGGCAACGACGAACAGACAAGACAGACCGGACGCGCCCACCACCAGCGAGATGACTCCCGACCTCACCTTTACAACGTCCGGGCGCTTGAAATGCCTGACAGCAAGACCGGCAGCCAGAGCCAGAGCCGGAACGAGGCCGATCGGGATCAGTAATCCCGCCTGGTGAATGGTCCTGAAATTAGCGATCAGCGCATCGCTCGAAGACAGTCCGGCGCACAACGCGATGATGCCGATCACCGACAGGATGGACTCGATGCACCAGCGCGCGCGAGCCGCAACCACGAACATCAGCGCCGGCAGCAGCATCCAGGAGAGGACGTGAATCTCCGTGCAGAACCACAGCGCGGCCGCGGCAACCAGCGCCCACACAAACCGGCCGCCTGCCGAGACCTCCTCCAGAGACACGAAAAACAGAGCCAGTGGCAGAAAGATCAGCGCAAAATTGAAGATCTGCGGATAACTGGAAAGCAGCAGACTGCCCGAGGCCCAGACTGACATCGTCATCCATCCGCCGATGACGCCGCCAATACGTCCCCCAGCGAGAAACATAACCAGCAGCGACAGTCCGTGCAGCGCGAATACCACGGAAACGATCCCATCGGTCGATAGACCTGTCAGCATCAGCAGGGACAGCAGATGGTTGAAACCTGCCCCCTGAAGCAAGCCGCCGAAACTGGTGTCCGCACCCCTGGTGTGACACCCGGCGCCAGCCACGCAATCCTTGGCGATAAGCAGGTCCCTTGCGAAATCCGGGGTCGCCGGGGTCTGATCGAACGCGACCCGCAATGACACGGCAAACGCAACGCAAAGAAGCGCGACAAAAATAATATGTTTCTTCGATGAGTTACAAAGAGAGCCAGTACCATGGGAATATGCCATGAGGTCAAACCCAGCGGGATTGCATAAGTATTCAGGCGCCTGCCGATCGAGTCAAGCCGGAACGCCGGCGACCGATGACGGCCAGGACGACCAGCCCGAGCGTGATCGCGCAACAGGCCCACGCAAAGGCATCCCCGTACCTCATGTAGACAGTACGCTCGGCGGTCAGACCGACGTCCGCCACGAGGATCTCGGGATCATCCATGGACGTATGCGAAATCCTGCGTCCGACCGGATCAACGAAGGCGGAAACTCCCGTATTCGTGGCACGCGCCATATACATACGCGTTTCGACCGACCGCAACTCGGCCAGTTGAAGGTGCAGCCATGGCTCACGCGTCTTTCCGAACCAGGCGTCGTTCGTGATATTGACCAGCAGGTTGGGGTCCTGCGCGAAGATATCACGATGGTATCCGGCCAGAAGATCCTCGTAACAGATCGAGATGCCTATCCTTGCGTCGCCCAGCCGGAAGATCTCCGGGCCTTCACCGGGCGTCCAGTCGCCCGCCTCGGGGAAGAGCTTCCTGAGGAAAGGGAAATACCTTTCAAACGGCAGGTATTCGCCGAAGATCAGCAGTCTGGTCTTGTGATAGACGCCCAGGACACGGCCATCGGCCGCGGCCAGAATCGCCGAATTGAAGCCTGGAAGCCGCCTGTCCCCGGGTGCCTCCGGATCCATCGTCGAGGTGCCGAACAGAAGCGGCGTGGCAAAACCCCTGATGGCCGCGTTGCGGTCGGCCAGCGTCACATCTTTGTCCGCCCTGACACCGTTCAACGGCCTGTCATGCGAACCGACTGAAGGCAGGGGCACAGACGACACGTAGAGCCGACTGGAATCGGTTGGAATCGGCCAGCCTCGGACGTATCCGTCCCGGACCACGGCATCCGGAAGTTCTGGCGCAACGCCATCAGGCGAATCGTTTTCCGGGTGGAGCTCTTCCGCGCCCTGACGTTTCACATAGACATGTTTCATCGGCAGATACGCGGTCTCGGGCCAGACGATAAGGTCCGGATGGTGTTCGGCCTCGAGACGCGCCGACAGATATTGATGCCTGATCAGGTTTACAAGCAATCGCCCGTTCTTCTCGCCACGACTCAAAGGCGTCCCGTCGGCATTCTTCGCCTCTTTGTCCCAGATTCCAACGTCGGCCTCGACCAGCCCAATCCGAATCGTCGGTGCCGAAGCGACCTTTTCGTCGATCGTCGAGATGCGCGCCATTCCATAGACCAGCACCGCTGCCAGCAGCGCGGCGGCAGCCACGGTCCCGGCCTTCGGGAAGCGCGCGCGGGTGACGATCGCCAGGCCGGCCTCACCGATGGCGGTGCCGACAAACATCAGCACGAACGAGATCCCCGGGGCGCCTGCCAGATCCGCTATCTGAATGACTGCGTAGAAGAGCTGCTGTCCATTGGCGGCATACCATGGAAAGATCAACGGATAGATGAACTCGAAAGCGGTGTATGCCACTGGGAAGGCGACCAGCCACGGCAGACGCGGCCACCTTCCGGTCGCCGCCGCCGCCACGCCCGCGGCCAGGGCGTAATAGACCCCCTGATAGGCCACCAGCAGGCATGTTATCACCCACGAAAGCCAGACCGGCATGTGGGCGAACTCCTGCAGCATGTTCGAGATCCAGTAGAACCCTCCCATGTTCGCGATGAAACCGGCCACCATCCCGAGTCCGAAGGCCTGCCTGAAACCGCGACCGCGGAATGCGGCCGTCATGAAGGCCGCGCCGAGCCATGCCAGCCAGAACAGATCAAACCGGGGAAAACTGAGAAGGATGCACAGCCCTCCGGCAGCAGACAGAACAACTGGCAGCAGACGGCGCGGCAGCGGGACAGTTCCGTTCTTCCGATCGGTTCCGCCCGGCACCGGCCGTGGGCCGGCCGCGTCACCCACTCGCATATGCCGATCCACTTCGCATGACATTAGCGATAACACCTTTCTATGTGACTTACTGCAACTATAGAACAGGATCGACCGCGGCCGGAAGCTGAATTTCGTCCACGTTCGCAATCGAACCGAGACCTCGCAGGTCAGCCATCGCGTTGACCATGACCTTGATCGTTTCAGGATCAGCCGGGATCTGATTCCAGCGGCCCTTGTCGTCCGTCGCCCAGGCCTTAGGTTCCCCGACCAGGACGCCATCCTCGTAGAAAACCTCGACCCTGAGACCACCATCGGTCGAATAACCGACCGAACGCCCCTGGAGCTTGCCCTGCCGGTAACTCATCGTCAGCAGGTTGAGACCGGAAGGCGCGAAGAACTTCAGAAGCCCTTCGAGTTTGCCGTCGACGTAGACGGCATCAAGCGCAAGGTTTCCATTGGGGTGGTATTCGCGATATGGACCGTCCTCCAGACCATTGGAGTACTGCTTCTCAAACCTGATGCGACCATCGGCGTACCAGCCTTTCCAGGCTCCGAAACGCTGGCCCATCCGTGACTCTCCCTCAAGTTCAAGCTGACCGTTTTCATGCCACGACCTGACCATCCCATTCTCGAAATTGGATGTATAGGACGTCTCGGACTTCTTGCGGCCGTTATCCCAGTAGTAAGCCCACACTCCCTCTTTGTGATCGGCATCATACCGGCCCGCCAGCGACACGTTTCCATTCGGATGCCACGCTGCCCAGTCGCCATGCTTCTGGCCGGCCTTGAACACCGACCTGCCCTTTCGGTTTCCGTCGGGATACCAGGCGTTCCAGATGCCTTCCTGCTGGTCGTCGGACCACGCGCCCTCGAGCAGCTTGATGCCGTTCTCGTCGAAAGCAGTCCAGAGACCGTCCTTTTTACCGGCCTTGAATGAGGCATCCAGCTTCACCTTTCCGTTCGGATGCCAGGATGTGACGCGGCCGTCCATCTCACCATCGAGGTTGTTGCCGGCCATCTCCATCGAGCCGGATTTGCTCCAGACAACGAATGGGCCGTGGTGAACTCCGGTCGTCGTCGCGCAGAACACATCAATCTCGCCGGTCTGCTTTGATGTACCGACGGGACACCGCAGGACACACTGTTCCTTTGATGGGCACAGTTCGTGCAACTCAGGAGTCGAGGAACAGCCGCACAAAACGGCCGTAGACAGAATGACCAGAAGATACCTGGACATGGAAAATGACCTCCGCTGTTCGCCCGACGAACGGCTATCCCCTGTATGGGCCTGGATACTGAAGCTTTTTCGAAGTGATCTCGGCGGCGAATTCGACGGACTCGACCAATTCCATGCCACGCGACATCGCGAACAGGAACGCGGCGGAACATGTGTCGCCGCGTCCGGTGCGCCCCTCCATAGGATACGGTCTGAACGGACGATCCACGAACTGCAGACCGTCATAGACGCACACCCCCAGGGAGTGGGTCAACACGACCAGCTTCGGCCCCATCTCCAGCACGCCCGAGGCTGCCTGGTGAATATCCTCGACACCGGTCAGGGCGCCGGCCTCTTTGATATCCACCTTCAAGACGTCAAGCAGTTCGAATCCAACGCGAACGTCGTCCGGCACCTTCAGGTACATCTTGCCATCGGGTCCGATATTTCGCAGGAAACCCTGCGCGTCCGCGGCAAGAATGTCCGCTCTTCTACGGAGCCCGACCAGGATCGGCGTCGAGAACAGCGGGTACCACAGCGGATTCACATGCACGATCCCGCCGTCTACCGACTCGAAATCGGACGCCTCGAACGGCGTGGCGCCATTGATCAGCCGCGAACGCCTGGAATCGGGGTTCTCGTCCGGATAGACGTTCTCGATCGTTGTGGTGGAACGCCCGGACGGACAGAACTGGACATCGACCCCCTTCCGGGTCATCCGGTCGGTCAGGTGCCGGTCCTCGTCGGCGCACGTCGTCAATGCGACAACACGGGCGCCGAGCGCGGCCGCCGTCATCGAATTGTGAAACACGCCGCCGCCAGGCTCTTCGCGCGTCTGACCGCGGATAACATTGAAATCCTTTGAGATATCGCCAATGAAAGTAATCTGCATCTTTGTGCGCCTCTGTCACGGGCCCGCGTGCCGCCCGCTGTCGGCAAAACGATCAGGCCGGAATCTCGGATGTCTTGACCGGGCGACCCTCGACCAGCGATTTCTTTGCCGCCAGCGCGATGACCAGGGCCTGCCGGCCATCCCTCCCGTCGCAAGACGGAGCCTTGCCGCCAAGTATAGCCTCAACAAACTCGCGGATCTCAATCTCGAACGACAGCGTATACCGATCCATGAAAAAATTCTGTGGGAGGCCGGTCTCGATCCTGACGGCACCGGAGACTGTCACGGTATCGGCAAAGTGGTTCGCGTTCGCAGCCATGCCGTTGCCGCACAGGACCTCGGCACGCTGGTCATAGCCGAACACCGCCTTGCGGCTGTTGTCGATAACACCGATGGCGCCGTTGGCAAAACGAAGCGTAATCAACGCGGTATCGATGTCCCCAGCCCTGCCGATCTCGGGATCCACCAGCACGGCACCGGCCGCGAACACCTCTTCGACCTCACTGCCGACGAGGTATCTGGCCATGTCGAAGTCATGAATCGTCATGTCCACGAACATGCCGCCCGACACGGCAGCGTACTGCGGCGAAGGCGGATTCGGGTCACGGCTGAT
The DNA here is from genome assembly GCA_964573455.1 of uncultured Anaeromyxobacteraceae bacterium. Taxonomy (GTDB): domain Bacteria; phylum Myxococcota_A; class UBA9042; order DTJE01; family DTJE01; genus JAGOFO01. The sequence goes on from CAZNJW010000015.1 coordinate 30,018, forward strand.
TATCTTCAGGATGTGCGGTGCGCCGATGGCACCGGAGGCCACGATGTCGCGGATTTTCCTGAAATCCGGATCGAATCTGCGGTTGAAACCAACCTGAAGGATCACGCCGCCTTCCTTCGCGGCAGCAATCGCGGCGTCAACGCGAGACACGGTCAGATCGACCGGCTTCTCGCAGAAGACGTGCTTTTTCGCCTTTGCGGCAGCGATCGAGATCTCGGCGTGAGTGTTCGTGCTGGAACAGACCAGAACCGCATCAACCTCGGGGTCTGCGAGAACTTCCCGATAATCCGCGCCCCAGTGAGGGATCGCGAGTGCCGTCGCCAGTTCCGAAGCCATGTTCACGACCGGGTCGACGACCCACTTGATTCGGACATCTACGCCCGGGATGACCAGTTTCGAGATCGTTTTCGCGTGAACCTTTCCAATCCTGCCGGCACCGATAACACCAAACGTCAGCTTCCTCATTCGCATCACTCCATGCGGCGCGCGCCGCCAAGGCACGGTGGCCAGACCGTGCAACAATGTTCAATTCCACCCGGCTCAGAGTCCGAGCGTCTTCAGGAAATCCCTGTTTCTCTTCGCGCTTTCGAACGGCGAACCCATGCCGGGCAGGACATCCTGCTCGACCACGATCCAGTCAATGGCGGGCAACCTTCCCTCGGTGTTGCGCTGATTCAAAACGTCGGTTATGGCTCCGAAATCGACATCGCCGCTACCCAGTTCACAGAAGACTCCGGCGGCGACAGCCTTGAAGTAGTCCAGTCCTTCCCTGCGAATCTTCTCGACAACCGGAACACTGCAATCCTTGAAGTGAATGTGCCAGATACGATCGGCGTAATCCTTCAGCGCGGCCAGAGGGTCGCCACCGCCGAAACGGAAATGCCCCATGTCCAGGCAGAGTCCAAGCAAGGCCGGGTCGGTCATCTCGAGCAACTTTTCGACCTCGGCCGGGGTCTCCACGTAGCCCGCGCAATGATGGTGAAAAACGGTTCTGACGCCGGTCCGCTCCAGAACCGCCTCGGCCAGGCGATTGGC
>CAZNJW010000015.1:31152-33820 GCA_964573455.1 uncultured Anaeromyxobacteraceae bacterium
GTTCCCGCGAACCCGGCCTCACTCATCTCGGACAACACGCGCTCGGCACCGGCGGCCTGGCCGTCAAGATCAAACTCGAGCGCCCCCCACGAACATGGTGCATTCGCTACCTTGATTGGCTTGTTTGACATGTTCACTCCGTGAAGAAGTTTCTTTCCTTCCTGACCTGCTTTTCATATTCGTCCCGCGCGGCACGCACTGGTTCCATCGTTGAAACCCCCGCCACCGCGACATCCCACCACGACTCGTATCCACCGACCCTGGCCTCGCGATCGGTCTCGATGACTATCACGACCGGCCCCTGAACATCGCGCGTATCCTTCAACGCGCCCCTGAATCCGGCAATGTCGTCAACCTTTACGGTGAACGCGCCCATCCCGGCGCAGATGGCGGCGAAATCGATCGGAAGGTACTCGCCGTCTTCCAGACCTTCCGGCGTCCTGACCCGGTACCTGGTACCAAAGCCGTCGCTGCCGATCGAACGCGAAAGCCCGCCAATGCTGGCGAACCCATGGTTATCCACCACGATGTAGGTGACCTTCAACGCCTCCTGAACCGCCGTCACGATCTCGGATGGCATCATCAGGAAAGTGCCGTCGCCAACCAACGCGTACACGTCCCGGTCAGGGGCCGCCATCCTGATACCGATTGCAGCCGGGATCTCGTACCCCATCGTCGAGTAGCCGTATTCAACGTGATACTGCTTGCAGTCCCTGGCCCGCCACAGTTTGTGCAGGTCGCCGGGCGCGCTGCCAGCGGCGTTGACGATCACGTCCCGGTCGGACAGAAATTCGTCGAGAACACCGATCACCTCTCCCTGGCTGGGCAGGGGACCATGTCCCAGGTGATAGATCCGTTCGACCTCGGCGTCCCATTCCTGTTTCAACGCGGTGACACGGGAAGTCCACGCGTCGTCGGCCCGCCAGTCCTCGAGAAGGTCGCCCAGGGCGCAGACGGTCGAAAGCGCGTCGCCCACCAGCATTAGCCCGTCGTGCTTGGCAGCGTCGAACTCGGTCACGTTGATATTGATGAATGACACGTCCGGGTTCTGAAACTGCGTCTTGGATGCGGTGGTGAAGTCCGAGTACCTGGTGCCGATACCGATCACCAAATCTGCCTCGCGTGCCGCAATGTTCGCTGCCGACGTCCCGGTGGCGCCAACGCCTCCCAGACTGCACGGGTGATCCCAGCGCAGCGAGCCCTTGCCGGCCTGTGTCTCACCGACTGGAATACCTGTCATCCGGCAGAAATCGGCGAGCGCCTGGCATGCGTCGCTGTAAATCACACCACCGCCGGCCACGATGAACGGTCTTCTGGCGGCACGGATCATCTCGGCCGCATCGACCGTGGAGGCCACATCCGGAAGCTGACGACCGATGCGCCAAACCTTTCTGGCGAAAAATGCCTCCGGAAAATCGAACGCCTCGGCCTGGACATCCTGTGGCAAGGCGAGCGTGACCGCGCCAGTCTGTGCGGGAGAGGTCAGCACGCGCATGGTCTCGGGCAGGGCGGTCAGGATTTGTTCCGGACGCCAGATGCGATCCCAATAACGCGATACCGGCTTGAAGCAGTCGTTAACCGACACGTCCTGGGTCGAATCCCACTCGACCTGCTGCAACACCGGCGCCACGTTTCGCCTGGCGAACACGTCACCCGGCAGCAACAGAACGGGCAGCCGGTTGATCGTGGCCTGGGCCGCGCCGGTGATCATGTTCGTGGCGCCCGGGCCGATCGACGAAGTGCAGACCAACGCGCCCATCCGGTTCTTCATCCGGGCGTAGGCGGCCGCGAGATGCACCTGGGCCTGCTCGTTCTTCGACTGAAAATACGGAAAATCCGGATTTTCCTGCAGCGCCTGACCGATTCCCGCCACGTTTCCGTGCCCGAAAATGCCGAACACGCCACCGAAAAACTTGTGGCTGATGCCATCGCGTTCCACGTATTGATTATTCAAGAACCTGATGATCGCCTGGGCCGTTGTGAGTCTGACGGTTTTCATCCGAGTCTCCATGGGAAAATCAGTTGTTAATCAAAAGAGTGTGCCAGAGAAGGGCACGTCACGCAGCCACGCGTGCTCGGCGGTGAATTCCGGAACGGTGTACCTGTTGCCGGGAAGATGCCTGATCACCCAGATGTAGTACATGCCGTAACCAGGCGCCGCGACCTGACTGTGGTCGTCGCCGTCAAGAATCCTGACCGTGTCGAACTGGCGCACCTTGAACACATCCTGCCCTAGTTCACTGTGACCGTATCCCTGCGGCATCGAAAACCGGTAGTGGTAGATCTCGGGCTGGTGATGGTGGTGAGGCGGATAACTCGACCAACGGCCCGGAAGATTCACGACCTCGCCGAGCACCAGCGACGAATTCGGCCTGTTGCGCACATCGAAGATCGTACGAACGACTCGGTACGCCTGATCATCCCAGCGACCTCGATCTCGTTCCTCGGATTCCTGCATGTTGGTGGCATCGAAGATGACCGGCGGAAAGTCGGTGGAGCATGGCGCCCTGAACAAGGCGAATTCGCAGTCCGCGAGAGCCTTGATCTGAACCGGACAACCCGGCGGCACATGGACACATGAGGGATCCTGTCCGAACAGCGACGTTCTGGTGATCGTCTTCGAATCCCCGCGCACGCTGACCACCGCGGTACCGTCCAGCAGCAACCA
>CAZNJW010000016.1:0-243 GCA_964573455.1 uncultured Anaeromyxobacteraceae bacterium
GCTGGCACAACGGCGTGCTCGGTATCGTGGCATCCCGCCTGGTTGATGAATTCAGGGTTCCCGCCATCGTGCTCTCGATCGACGAGGACGGCACGGCCTCGGGTTCGGCACGCAGTGTCGAAGGATTCGACATCGGTGCGGCCCTCGCCGGCCTGGAAGGAATGCTCCTCAGGACAGGCGGTCACCCGATGGCCGCCGGACTGGCCCTCGATGTCGCTCGTCTTGAAGAATTTTCCGCCGCGT
>CAZNJW010000016.1:273-33357 GCA_964573455.1 uncultured Anaeromyxobacteraceae bacterium
CGGCACCGGCAACCCGGAGCCAATCCTCGCCGTGTCGGGAGCCGAGGTCGTACAGGCGCGAAGGGTCGGACGCGACGCGGACCACCTGAAACTGTCACTCCGGCAGAAGGAAACGCTGGTTGACGGAATCTGGTTCGGCGCAGGTCAGTCCGGACTCCGTGAAGGAGAACTCGTGGACGTCGCGTTCAACGTGGGACGCGACATGATGACCGGGGCCGTTTCGATCAGGGTGCGCGACGCCCGACCGGCGCAACGACAATCCTAAAGCAGGATTTCCGACATATCGGCGTGCGGCGCGGGAATGATCTCGCTGCGTACCAGCATCGCAGGCTCAAGCGCGTCAACGCCGGCAGCGATTGACGCCTCGACGTCGGCCAGTTCCCCGCTCATGGTGAAATAGGCCTTCCCACCCAGTCCGTTCGCAAGCCGAACCTCGATCAACTTGATTCCCGCAGCCTTGCAGGCGGCATCCGCGGCCAGAATCGTGCCGGCGACCGAGAACGTCTCGATAATCCCGACCGAATCGAGACCGTCAAGCGCCTGAACTGCCGAAATCGCCGGGACGACCTGCTCGTGTATGTTCGGAATGAGGATGTCGGCGACCAGATAGTTGCCCGCGTAATGGCGACCGATCGCCATCGACTCGCGGACCGGATCCTCGTCGCCGGTGATCATCACGATGTATTTGCCCGGACATATCGTCTGTGAAAGCGCGATGTTGACGGGAGCCGCCTTGGCCATCGCATCCGTGCTGATGATGCCGCGTGCGATACTGTTGAGTTCAAGTACCCCGATCGCCGGATCTCGTGCCATTTTCAGGACCTCTCTATGGTGACGACGTCGCTGGTGACGTCCCTGACAACACCGCTGATGGATGCATGTACCCTGGCGCCCAGCTTTCCTTCAGGAATCTCGCCGATCAACTGGCCGACCCTGACCGGATCACCCGCGGCCACGATGGCACGGGCAGGCGCGCCTATATGCTGCTTGAGTGGTATCCTGACCATCCAGGGATCCCTCAGCGCCACTATCTGACCGGAATGCGGCAGCACATATCCGGCCAGCCCGAGCCGTCTGGTCAGGCGTCCCTTGGGCACGCGGACCCAGTCGTTTTCTTCGCGGACACGCTCCGGATGCTCGTGGCACGGATTCTTCCGGCCCTCGGCGACCAGTCTGTCCTTGTACTGCTTGAATATATTCTTGGGCGACAGGCCCATGGGACAGGCGAACTCCTCGCACACGCCGCACTGCGAGCACAGCCAGGACATCGCCATGACGTCCTTCGCGATCTCGCGACCGGCCAGGATGCCCCTCATCGCCAGATGCGGCTCGATACGATGACCTTCAAGGAACCGCGGGCACATGTCGGTGCATATGCGGCAGTGACAGCAGATCGCCGACGTGCGCCGAACCGACATGCGATCCGAGATGGTGCGGACCGACACGACGTGATGGTCGACAGGCAGCACGATCAGGCCTGCCGTCGTCTTCACGACAGGTTCCTCGAGGCTGCGAAGCAGGTGCCCCATCATCGGGCCACCGTCCAGCACCCGAAAATCATCCAGCAGCGGACCGCCAGCCGCGTTGATAACCTCGGCCGCGCTCATTCCGATCGGCGCCTCGTAAACCCCGGGTCGCTCGACCTCGCCCGCAATCGTGACCGCCTTGCGGATCACCGGCTGATCGAACATCGCCCTGCGCACCTGGAACATGGTCGACACGTTCTGAACAACGCACCCGACATCCAGCGGAATGCCGCCCTCGGGCACGATTCTACCCGTGATGTCGTGGACCATCGTGTGTTCGTCGCCTGACGGATAGAAATCCTGGAAAAGGTGAAACTCGATGGCGGGCGCCCCGGCCGTGTGGGGACGCAGTGCCGCTATCGCATCGTGATAGTGTTCCTTGATACCTATGACAATACGGGACGCGCCTATCTGTCTGGCCGCCGCCCTGATGCCGTCCACTATCTCGGCCGGAGCCGCTGTCATCAGCCACTGGTCGGTGACCAGCACCGGTTCACACTCGGCCGCGTTCACGATGAGCGTATCGACCCGGGCCGACAGTTTGACATGAGTCGGAAAACCCGCGCCGCCGGCCCCGACAACCCCGCATGCCCTAATCTGATCAATCAGTGAATCGGAAAGCGCCATGTCATCCTCGCTGTCACGCGCGGAATGATATCACATGAAAAAAACGGTTTTTTCAAAATTCGTTTACTGTACAATCGTGGGACTTGTGCCCAATCGTTATGGGTAAAGGAATCAAATTGTTGGAGGTCGTTCGATGAAATTTGCCCGCTTCCTGATACTGGTCGCCGCATTGACCATGCCGTTTGCCGGCAGCTCAGGCTGCTCATGCAACGATGGACCAACGGCAAAAGACCTGGTCTTCGCCTACGATCCGCTTTCTCTCGACTTCGGGTCCGTTCCGCTTCACTCGTCCAGGACTCTGACGCTGGATGTGTGGCATGCGGGCACCGATGGCGAGGTGATCATCGACGGCGTCGCGCTCCAGGGCATCTCGACCGACGAATTCGAATTCGATGTCATCAACGACTTTGCCGAAGAGTGGAACACCTACGGCACCATCACGCTTGGCGTCGGCGTTCACGCGCAGATCACGCTCAAGTACTCGCCGGCCAATGCGGGCAGCGACAACGGCAGCATCGTCGTCTCGCACAACGTCGCCACCCAGGATCGCGCGACGGCGATTCCGGTCACGACCTCAGGCCAGATGGGCGACCTCACCGCCGACCCATACCCGATCGACTTCGGCGAGGTCGAGGCTGGCAAGTTCGCTGACCTTGATGTCATCATCACGAACAACGGAACGTTCACCGTCGATGTCCAGGACGCGTACCTCGACTTCGAGGGCAGCTACGACTTCAGCACAATCGACGTCACATCCAAGGACGGCGCCACCGCGGTCACGCAACTCGCCCCCGGTGAAAGCCTGAACGTCACGCTCCGCTACGAACCGAAGGACGGCGAGTGCGACGATTCCTACCTGATAATTCTCGGTAACGTTGAGTCCACCTCGAAGCAGTGGGCCTTCGACGTGACGGGCTGCGAGCTCGGTCCGAAGATCAGCATCCTTCCGCCCCAGATTGACTTCGGCTTCGTCGAGGTCGACCAGGTTGAAACCAAACAGCTTACCGTAACCAATAACGGCAACATCAACCTGCTGGTGTCGAACGTCGGAACGTCGATGGGGTCGCACCCGGACATCAAGATCCTGAACGGTCCGGCCGCCGGAACCCCCGACATCATCGAACCCGGTGATTTCAAGGTCTACGACGTCGAGTGGACAGCCACCCAGCAGGCCGCTTTCCAGGACGGCAACCTCGGCGCGGTCACGGTGACCAGCAACGACGCGACATCCAGCCCGAACGTCATTCCGGTTTACGGTCAGGTCGAGGCCCCGGCAATTCAGGTTCTTCCCGAAATGATAGACTTTGGCTTCGGCGCCCAGATGACTCCCAAGTCCGCTACGCTCACGATCAAGAACAACGGATACGGCGACCTGAACATAACCAACCTCGAGATCATCAATCCGTCCACGACACAGTACGGAACCGAGTTCGCGATCGAGTTCAACAAGGATTTCCCGATCACCAGCCCGACGAATCCGGTTGCCAGCACAATCGACGGAAACTCTTTCATTGCTATCGACTTGACTTTCACGAACCGCGGTCCCGATACAGGCGAAGAGGTAACGGCCACACTGGTGATCGAATCGAACTCCAAGGGCCAGGAGAGGCTCGAAATCCCGATGAAGGCCAAACGCGCCGGCGCCGCAATCTGTCGCGCCCAGCTTGTTCCGTCCATCACGAACTTCGGGGTAGTCGCAATCGGATGGACCTACACGAGTGAGGCTCGCCTGATTAACACGGGTACCGGCGACTGCACGGTTATGCAGTATAAACTGGCCGACTGCACCTCCAGCATGATGGGAAGCTCCTGTCCTGCCGCCCTGACTGGTTCCAATTCCAAGTACTTCAAATTCTCCACCCCGCCGCCAATGACCGAGGCGGGAATCAAGGCCGGCAAGGTGGCAAAGATGTACATCGACTTCACACCTCCGACCGTGACCGACATCTTCAACCTGCTCAGCAGGTCGTCCGCACTGATGTCCTTCAAGATTAAAGACACAAAGACCGGCGCGGAAACCGTAATCCCGGAATGCGAAGGTACCTGCTCATACAACGTCACCGGTCAGTCCGGCATCGCCAAGGCAGCCGTTCTTCCTGACCACATCGACTATGGCGTGGTCACGATCGGCTGCTTCTCCAAGACGTACAGCATCTGCATCTACAACTCGGGCAACGCGCCGCTCAAGATCAACGACATCCAGATGAAGGGCTGCACGCCTGAATTCCACCTGAAGAACGTCCCGGCCCTGCCCAAGACGGTCGGCACCGGGGCGCCGGTGTGCTTTGAAACGAATTACTCGCCGGCCGACGAAGGACTGGACAGATGCTCGATACATATGTCGGTGACTGACCAGTCGGCCCCTGTCATTGCCATCCCGCTCAAGGGCGAGGGTACCTACGAGACGCAGCACACCGACGAGTTCATCCAGATCAAGGGTGACGAAGTCGATATTCTGTTCGTCATCGACGACTCCGGCTCGATGTGCGAGGAACAGGACAGACTGGCGTCGTCGTTCGGCGAGTTCATCGCCCAGGCATCGGTCTGGGACAACGACTACCACATCGGCGTAATCAGCGTGAACGTCGTCGACGAAGCGATCATCGGCCGTCTGAACCGCGGCGATGCATCTGTCACGCCGCGCTTCATCACGAAGTCCGGCAACGCGCAGAGCCAGTTCGCCAACCTCGTGAACATTGGTTGCGACGGCAACTCGGACGCGCAGGAAGCCGGGCTTCAGGCCGCGCAGACCGGTCTTGCCGCCCCGCTGACGACCGACACCGAGATCACATGCAGCCGCACCACGGACTGCACCGCCGACGCGAACATCTGCGCGGATCCGTCAAACTGCCCGTACACCTGCATCGACGGGACCTGCGGCGGTTTCAACAAGGGATTCATGCGCGAGGATGCTCAGCTCGAGATCATCATCCTGTCGGACGAGGAAGACCAGAGCTCGGCCGCGATCTCGTTCTACGTCGACTTCCTGACGAACATCAAGGGATGGGCGAACGTCGGCAGAATGCACGTGAACTCGATCGTCGGCGTCAAGGGTGTTCCCGCCGGCGATGGCAGCTCGTGCACGGCTGCCGACAGCGGTACCGCATCACACGGCTATCGCTACATCCAGGCGTCCGAGGACACCGGCGGCAAGTACGGTTCCATCTGCGAATCGAACTTCGAGCCGATCATGTCCGACATCGCTGACATCACGTTCAACCCGAAGCTCCAGTTCTTCCTTTCCCGCCTTGCGGATCCCGCAACGGTCAAGGTGTCGGTCGATACGCAGGGTGATGGTCAGTTCATTCCCTGCAACGACGGGTGGGAGTTCGACGCGCCGTCCAACTCCGTCATCTTCGACGCCGAAGGCGGTTGCGTGCCTCAGCCCCAGGACCACATCAAGGTGTCCTACAAGATGCTCTGCCTGAAGGGCTAGTCTTTCCCCATCCCTTTTCTTCCAGATACATTTTCCTGTGTTGCACACGATGCATTATTGCGTCCAACGGTATAGAATGCCCGCGAGGCAGACTGGCCGACCGGCTGCCGAAAGCTGAATTGTCCTAGCGGAGCATCGAAGTGTCCTTCGAAGATTCAGTCGCCTCCTGGGAAAATGGACCTCTCGCAAAAACACTCGAAAAGGCAGCGGAAAGGCAGCCGTCGTTCACGACGCCATCGGGATCCGAGGTCAGGCGTCTTTACACGCCGGCCGACACCGATGTCGGCACCGACGAGCAGGCATTCAAGGACCGCATAGGCTTCCCTGGATGCTATCCGTTCACCCGCGGCGTGCAGACCACGATGTACCGCGGTCGCCTGTGGACCATGCGCCAGTACGCCGGCTTTGGAACCGCCGTCGAGTCGAACCGCCGCTACCGCTACCTGCTCGAGGCCGGTCAGACCGGACTCTCGGTCGCCTTCGATCTTCCGACTCAGATCGGCCTGGATTCGGATCATCCGATGTCAGCAGGCGAAGTCGGAAAGGTCGGCGTGGCTATCGACACCCTGGCCGACATGGAGATCCTTTTCGAAGGAATTCCGCTGGATCAGGTCACGACCTCGATGACGATCAACGCACCGGCGATGGTCCTGCTGGCCATGTACATCAAGGTGGCGGCCAAACGCGGAATCACACCCGACCAGCTTGGCGGCACGATTCAGAACGACATCCTGAAGGAATACATCGCGCGCGGTACCTACATCTTCCCGCCGCGTCCCTCGATGCGCCTGATTACCGATATCTTCGCATTCTGCACCGGCGGCGTGCCGAAGTGGAACACCATTTCCATCTCCGGCTACCACCTGCGCGAGGCCGGCAGCACCGCCTCGCAGGAGGTCGCGTTCACGCTCGCCGACGGTATCGCATACGTGCAGGCCGCGATCGATGCTGGCCTCGATGTCGACGCCTTCGCCAGCCGACTTTCGTTCTTCTTCAACGTGCACAACAACTTCATCGAGGAAGTCGCCAAGTTCAGGGCAGCGCGCCGCATCTGGGCGCGGATCATGCGTGAACGTTTCGGCGCGAAAAACCCGAAATCCTGGATGCTGCGCTTCCACAGCCAGACCGCTGGATGCACGCTTACGGCCCAGCAACCCGAGAACAACGCGATCCGCGTGGCGCTCCAGACTCTCGCCGCCGTCATGGGCGGTACCCAGAGCCTGCACACAAACTCCCGCGACGAGGCTCTAGGCCTTCCGACCGAGGACTCCGTCAGACTGGCGCTCAGGACACAACAGATTGTCGGATACGAGAGCGGCGCCGCGGACACGATCGACCCGCTCGGCGGCTCGTGGGCCGTTGAGGCGGAAACCGACCGGATCGAAGCCGAGGCTCTGGCCTACATCGAAGAGGTCGATCGGCTCGGTGGAATGGTCGCTGCAATAGAAAAGGGCTTCGTGCAGAAGCAGATCCAGGATGCGGCCTACCGCTACGGGCGGGAGGTTGACGAGAAGACCAGGAAGATTGTCGGGGTGAACTGCTTCACGGTCGAGAACGAGGCGGAACCCGAAATCCTGCAGATTAATCCGCAGACCGAGATCAGTCAGTGCGCCGCGCTGACGAACGTGAAAAATGCCCGGGACGCGGCCGAGGTCGCCAGAACGCTGGCAGTGGTCCGCAAGGCCGCCCTCGACGGCACAAACCTGTTCCCGCCCGTCCTTGACGCGGTAAGCGCCTACGCCAGCCTTGGCGAGATCTGCGGAGTGCTCCGCGAGGTCTTCGGCGAATATCGCGAGGAGGTGGTACTGTGAAGCGCAGAATCAGGATCATGATCGCGAAACCGGGCCTCGACGGTCACGACCGCGGGGCCAAGTTCGTTGCCAGGTCACTGCGTGATGCCGGCGCCGAGGTCATCTACACCGGTATTCGTCAGACTCCGGGCGCCATCGCCTCGGCCGCTGTACAGGAAGACGTGGACTTCCTGGGCCTTTCCTGCCTGTCCGGCGCGCATAACAGACTCTTCCCCGAAGTGGTCAGGCTGGTGCGCGAGCTTGGAGCGAACGACATGGTCATCTTCGGCGGTGGAGTCATTCCAAAGAAGGACTGGCCCGCGCTCCATGAAGCCGGAATCAGTTACATATTCGGGCCGGGCACGCCCATGTCCGAGGTAATCTCGGCGATTGGCGAAAACGCGCCCGAAGACGCGGCACTGATCCCCTGACCGGTCAAGTCCGATGAAGAAGGTCGACATCACGGCCCTGCTTGAGGGCGTCGCGGAGCACAACCAGCAGTCGCTGGCGCGCGCCATATCGATTATCGCGGACAGACGCCCTGGCTGGCGCGAAGCGCTGGAGATTATCTGGTCCAGAACCTCCACGGCAAGGTTCATCGGAATAACCGGTGCCCCCGGCTCCGGGAAATCGACCCTCGCCGACTCACTGATCGGGCTCTACCGACAACAGGGATGCCGCGTTGGGGTCATCGCGATCGATCCATCAAGTCCTTTCTCAGGCGGCGCGATTCTTGGCGACAGGCTGCGAATGCAGGAACACGCGTGCGACCCCGAGGTATTCATCCGAAGCATGGCTTCGCGGGGAAGGCTCGGCGGGCTTGCTCCAGCCACGGCCGAGACCGCGGCGCTGATGGCGTGGGCCGGATATGATCCGATCATGATCGAGACCGTCGGGGTCGGCCAGTCCGAGGTCGATGTGATGACGATCGCGGACGTGGTCGCGATGGTGCTGGTTCCTGGTAACGGTGACTCCATCCAGGCGATGAAGGCCGGCGTGATGGAGATCGGGGACGTGTTCGTACTGAACCAGTCCGACCGGCCCGGAGCGGATCGACTGCTTGCCGAGGTTCAGACCGCGCTCAGGCTGGCCGGTGACGATCATGCCGCGGCGGTCTTCCAGACGGTCGCGACCGAGGGTCGCGGCGTCAAGGAGTTGAAAGACGGCATCGAGGCATTCATCGCGTCAACATCCGACCGGCCAGATCTCGATGAAACGCGTCGTCGGAGACGGTTTTCAATGCTTGTCAATCTGGCCATTCATGATATGACGGACGGTGGCCTCCCGGGGTTCCAGGAAGAGCGCCCGGGCCTTATGGAAAGTGGTTCAACGTGGGCTGACGCGGTCAAGATCGCCCACGAGTACATTCAATGGCTGGCGACCAGGTCGGAATAATCGGGTCGTCCGTAATCTGAGGTGTGCAAGTGACAGAGAAGATCGATCACATCGGCATCGCGGTCACGGATCTTAAGACGGCCTCCGAGGCCTTCGCGACCGTCCTCGGCATGCAGCCGGGCGAACCGCAGGAGGTGCCGGAACAGAAGGTCCGGGTTGTCTTCTTCGATGTGGGCGGTGTCCATGTGGAACTGCTGGAACCCACTTCACCGGACAGCACCATCGCGGCGTTTCTGGAGAAGCGAGGCCAGGGGCTGCACCACGTGGCGTACCGTGTCAACGACATCAACGCCGAGATCACTCGGCTGACCGATGCCGGCGTGCGCATGATCGACGCAACGCCGCGCTGCGGGGCACACGGAACGAAGATTGCTTTTCTTCACCCCAAATCTTCGGGCGGCGTTCTAACCGAGATCTGTGAACACGAGGATCGCTGAATAACCAGGAAAGGCGGAGATCATGAAACAGGACATCTCAACCCTGATAAGCCAGCTTGAGGAACGCAACGCGGTCGCCACGGATGCGTCGGGCAGCCGCGCAACGAAACAGCACGACAAGGGCAAGCTGACTGCCAGGGAACGAATCAATCTGGTGCTCGACCAGGGCAGCTTCGTCGAACTCGACGCGTTTGAGGAACACGACTGCAACAACTTCGGCATGGAAAAACAGAAGTTCCCGGGTGACGGCGTCGTCACCGGTTTCGGGACCATTTCCGGCCGTACCGTGTACGTTTTCTCGCAGGACTTCACCGTACTGGGCGGATCACTTGGCCTCAGCTTCGCCAAGAAGATCTGGAAGATCCAGGATATGGCGATGCAGTCGGGTGCTCCGGTGATCGGCATCAACGACTCGGGCGGCGCCCGTATCCAGGAAGGAGTGGACGCTCTTCACGGATACGGCGGGATCTTCTTCCGTAACGTGCGGGCGTCCGGCGTCATTCCGCAGATCTCCGTTATCGTCGGGCCTTGCGCCGGTGGCGCCGTCTATTCGCCGGCCCTCACCGACTTCGTCTTCATGGTCAACGGCATCGGCAACATGTTCATCACCGGGCCGCAGGTGATCAAACAGGTGACCGGTGAGGACATCACCCAGGACGCACTCGGCGGAGCGCGTGCGCACGCCGAAAAGAGCGGCAACACACACTTCGTGTTCGAGGACGAGAAGTCCTGTTTCGAGGCGGTCAGGACGCTGGTCGACCTGCTGCCCGCCAACAACATCGAGATGCCGGTCGATGCGGACTGGGGCGATCCGATCGACAGGATGGCTCCGGAGCTGGTGACGTCCGTTCCCGTGGACAGCCGTCAGTCCTACGACATCCACCAGGTGATCTCGAAGGTCGTGGATCTCGGCTGGTTCATGGAGATTCAGCCCGATTTCGCCAGAAATATCGTTATCGGTTTCGCCAGGCTGGGCGGTTCGACCGTCGGCATCGTGGCGAACCAGCCGGCCCACATGGCCGGTTGCCTGGACATCGACGCATCGGACAAGGCGGCCAGATTCGTCAGATTCTGCGACGCCTTCAGCATCCCGATCGTGACGTTCGTCGACGTCCCGGGTTACCTGCCGGGTCGCGCTCAGGAACACAACGGCATCATCAGGCACGGCGCGAAGCTGCTGTACGCGTACTCCGAGGCCTCGGTGCCCAAACTGACGGTGACGCTGCGCAAATCGTACGGCGGGTCATCGATCGCCATGGGCAACAAGGATCTGGGCTGTGATTTCATGCTTGCGTGGCCGCAGGCCGAGATCGCGGTCATGGGCGCCGAGGGCGCGGCCGGGATCATATTCCGCAAGGAAATCCAGTCCGCCTCGCCCGACGAACAGTCAAAGGTGCGCAAGGAAAAGATCCAGGAATACGAGGATCTTTTCTGCAATCCTTATGTCGCGGCCGCGCGCGGATACGTGGATTTGGTGATTCAGCCCGCGGAAACAAGGCCCAGGTTGATCCAGGCGTTGCGCGCTATGAAGGGCAAGCGGGATGTTCTGCCGCCCCGCAAACACGGCAACCTGCCCCTTTAAGAAAGTGGTGAACAGATGATCTCGGAATTCAGTGGAGTCGGCGGTGCCATGACCATGTCGGCCATCGCATTCACCGTAGTGATCCTGGTGCTGAGCGTCATGGCGGCCTTCATGCGCGGCATGGGCGCCGTGGTTGACTTTGCGAACCGGTTGACGAGTCGCGCCAAACCGGTTGGCCAGCCGTCAGCGGCAGGTGCGGCGGTCAACGCATCAACGGACGGCGACGGCGTAAACGATGAGACAGTGTCGGCCATCACGGCAGCCGTGACCACGATCCTCGGGCACTCACGTTTTCGCATCGCGAGTATCAGGCCTGGCAGGGACGAGCGTCCCGGCTGGACGGTCAAGGAACCTGGAAATACACCCGATATGAACGCACGCTGGAGAAAAAGATAATGTCCAGACTCTTCAAAGTAAAAGTGAATGGCAGGACCTTCGATGTGGAGGTCGAGGAAATCGGATCGGGCGCTGGCGCACCGGTCTTCCAGTCCACGCCGGGTCCCGCCCGGCAGGCTCCGATGCCTGTCGGTCAGGCGCAGCCGGCCGCGGCTCCCGTGGCCGCTCCCGCCGCCCGGGCGGCCGGTGACGACGGTCCGGGATGGGTGCAGTGCCCGATGGCGGGCAAGGTCCAGAAGATCCCCGTAAAGGTCGGCGACAGCGTGTCGCCCGAGACGGTCGTCGTGGTTCTCGAGGCCATGAAGATGGAGACCTCGGTCTGTGCCGGTACTTCCGGCACCATCCAGGAAATCGCCACGTCCGAAGGGACGGTTGTTGACAGCGGAGCCAGGCTGGTCCGAATCGCCTGATGGACCCAGGGGTTACATCGTGGACACTCTAGTATCAAGACTGACGCAATTGGCCGGCACGACTGGATTCAACCAGATCTCGTGGGGCCACATCGTGATGCTGGCGGTCGGCATCGTACTGCTCCTGCTGGCAATCAAGAAAGGTTTTGAGCCGCTGCTGCTGATCCCGATCGGCTTTGGCGCCCTCATAACCAACCTGCCCGGCTCGGGGATCATGGATCCGGATCACGGATTCCTCGGAATCATCTACATGGCCGGCACGGCCAGCGAGATCTTCCCGATCATCATGTTCCTCTGCCTGGGCGCGCTGACCGACTTCAAACCCCTCCTGGCGAACCCGGTCACGTTCCTGCTTGGCGCCGCGGCCCAGTTCGGCGTGTTCGTAGCGCTGATAGGCGCCGTGGCCCTTGGTTTCAGCGTCGAGGCGGCTTGTGCCATCGGCATCATCGGCGGTGCCGACGGCCCGACATCGATCTATCTTGCCAGCAAGCTCGCACCAGAATACCTGGGCGCGATCGCGGTCGCGAGCTATTCGTACATGTCGCTCGTTCCTCTGATTCAGCCACCCGTGATCCGGTTGCTGACAACGAAGAAGGAACGTTCGATCGTGATGAAGCCGGGTCGCGACGTCAGCCGCACGGAACTGATCGTGTTCCCGGTCGTCACCGCCATCCTGTGCGGCCTTCTTCTGCCGCCAGCCGTTCCCCTGATTGGAACATTCATGTTCGGGAACCTGCTGCGCGAATCGAAGCTGGTGGACAGGCTGGTGGTCACCGCGCAGAACGATCTGTGCAACATCACCACGATATTCCTGGGACTGACGGTCGGCGCCACCATGGAGGCCGGCAAGTTCCTTCAGGTCGCCACACTGAAAATCATCGCGCTCGGTCTGGTCGCATTCATCTGCTCAACCTTCTTTGGTGTCCTGATCGGCAAGCTGATGATGGTTCTGTCCGGCGGTCGCATCAACCCGGTGATTGGCGCGGCCGGAGTTTCCGCCGTTCCGATGGCCGCCCGCACCGCTCACATGGAAGGCCAGCGGGCCAACCCGAAGAACTTCCTTCTGATGCACGCGATGGGTCCGAACGTAGCCGGCGTTATCGGCACGGCGGTGGCGGCGGCGGTCATGCTCGCGCTTCTTCAGTAGTCGCCGTTTCCCGATTTCTTCAATGAATCACGGTCACCACCGCTCCGCCGCCCTCGCCGGTCACGCTGGGAGACAGGATCACAGCAGGGTCGCCTGCCTTCCTGTTCTTCCTGGCGACCAGCTCGTGGAGCCACGGCACCAGAAGTCCGACGCCAATACCGATCGCCGCTCCCGCCATGATGTCGGTCCAGTAGTGCTTGCCGGCGACCGGTCGAAGCAAAGCGGTCGTGGCTGCAAGGGCATAGCTGCCGATCCAGACCGGAACGACACCGGGGCCGCCCGGATGACGCTTCATGTACAACCACGACCAGCTCGTGGCCATGGCGAAGGCCATCGACGTGTGACCGGACGGAAAGGACAGCCCGGCATCGCGTTGGAGCCTGACCTCGTCCGGCAAGGTGTCCATGTAAGAAAAAGGTCTGGCTCTGCCGACCGTGTATTTGAGAAAATTGGTAATGCCCGCGGTGACGGCCAGCGTCTCCGCCAGAACCAGCACATCCTTGCCGTATCCCTTCCATCCGTCCGAGGGCTTCGATATCGCCGTGTCGATCGCCTGGGCCAGGAAAGGGATCCCTATCGAAAGGTACAAGGTGGCGTCCGACGCGCGCGCGGCGTTCGGGTTGTACCAGCCTATGACGGTCCGATCGAACGGATTGACGGTAGCGGGGTCGCACGCCAGACCGCACCACGGCCCACGATTCTGGCCGGTAAAACCGACTTCGAGGATCAACCCTATCGACGCGCCGACCAGCAGTCCGGTCTCGAGTGCCGGGTCCAGATCCCACGGACTCTGAGCGTTCTTCTTCAACGCATCTGCCGCCGAATCCACGGGGACGGAGTCATCCAAATCGACAGGCTCCGCCGCCAACACCGAAGACACCGGTATCACGACAGCAATGATGGCAATGATCGGCATGCGCTGGTTCATGGCCACCCCTTTACATAACGAACTCGAACCCGAGCGTCGTCCTGAACTGAATCATCACGAGCGGAATCCTGTCGAGCGCCGGCGCCACGATCGCGAACGACATCGGATCGAGTGTGATTGCAAAAAACCTGTTGATCGGCCACCTCATTCCGATCGGTCTGACGTCCAGAAAAAACCGGTGTTCCCGGCCTCGTCGATAGCTGTATCGAAAAGTAGTATCGATGGTCCGATTGCTACCGAAGTCCTTGCGTAGCCCCCCAGATAATTCACCTCGAGTCCCAGACCGAGATTAGCCACGCCCTGAGTCACGCCGAGCTCGAACTGCGAGGTCACCCACATGTTCTGCTCGAACACGAAGAAGACGCCGAGTGTCTTCCATCTCCAGCCCGCCTTGACTTCGTATCCGAAGCTGTCGCTCATCGGCCGCCGATCCTCGACATCATTCAGAAGCGACCCGTGCAGTTCAACTGTGAGAAAGACCTTGTCGGTAAAGGTATCGAAGGTGGCCGGAGCCCACTTGAAGGCTGGCGCCGGGGAAGGACATCCTCCTGGCGATTCCGCGGCAAGAGCCGTCCCACAGCCCCCCATGATGGTCATGACGACCAGAATCGACATCACCCGACAGGAAACGTTCACTTCGACCTCCTGATGCGGGCGATGCCCAGCGGCACGATCCAGACGAGCATCAGCCACGGGCACATGACCGTGGCGACGTTCTGATTACAACCAAGAACCATGGGTATGAACGGTTCATATGGGTCGCGTCTGGCAATCTCCAGCCATCGCGAATTGCAGTAGTCGTTGGAGCGGTCGCATCCCGGCTTCAGAGTCAACCAGCGGTCGAGAACCTCGTCGATTTCGTCGACACTCCCGGACTCAGCCGCCGCGGCGGTCGCCGCGACCAGCTCCCTCACGGCGCCGGCGGCAACGGGGGCTATCTCGGATGCGTCATCCAAGCACCGATCCATCGCAAGCGAATGGGCCAGTCCGTCGCTGTCCTCGTCAAAATCGCCACCCACGGCGTCAATACTGTTCATCACCGAGACCACATTGACGAGGTCCGTGGTTCGGAGCGTGTGGGAAAAGGAGTCTTCGAACGTGTGCAGCGCGCGACCGAGCCTGTACATCGGCTCGTACAGCATCACGTCGACCGAACCATAGAAATCGATCGAGACCGTGTGGCGGACGAGCCTCTGTTCAAACCCGAGCCTGGCAGAATCGATCGCAAGTCGCAGTTCGGTCCTGATGAGACTTCGACACGCCTCGAGCGCGGTCACGTCACCATCCTGCCCATCGTCCCAGCTACGTCTGAGGCAGTGGCTGTCCTCGTGGGCATCCGACAGCATCAATGGTCTCATAACGAAGAAATCGTATGCGGATCCCTCGAGGATGTCCGGATACCTGGAACCGACGAACAGACTCAGTGCGGCCAGTTCAGTGGGGTAGGAATCGAACTCCACGCCAATCTCGCCGGCTATCAGTTCCGCTATTCCGGACACCACCCCATCGAAAGGTGCACCTGACGGAGGGAACAGCGTGGATCTGGAAACCACCGCCGAGTCCCCAGAAAAGACAGAGCCGGTGATGCCAGGAACCGCCGAAAATGACATCTGTTCGTGGCACGGGTCAGTCATCGCGGACAGAATCTGCCATGCGGACGCCGAACGAGGCGTCAGACACGTGACCAGAACTAACAATGCTACAGGCAGATATGGCCATCGTCCTGGGTGCGCTGCGAATGACATGTGCATACCACTGAGACGTTGGGCGCAATTATCGCAAAAAACGCGGGATGTTGTCCGGTACAAATTCGTGTTGCCGCATCAGGGAAGCGGTTCGGGCGGAATCTCGGCGCCGGGGGCAATCCTGAGCCCGGCTTCAAGGAACGTATGACCCAGGATCTGTTCGATCTGCTGGATCACTATGAACAGATCCAGATTCGGCAATTTCACGCTTTCTCCACCCAGATCGGCAAGGTTGAACGATGGAATCTCGATGTCGAATGGGTCCGCGATCAGACTGGGGATCAGCCCGGTGATCGTGTCGATCAGGGTCTGCTCTTCTCCCCACCATTCCTGGTTGATCTCGACGATGTTCAGGTCCAGCCGGTTCGGCTCGAGAATCTGAAGCAACAGGGTCTGCGTGCCCTCGGGATTCTGCTGGAGAGTCAGCTCAACCTCGAGTTCCGCGTAAAGGAACGCGTGCATGTCCAGCGGACGTCCGAAGAAGTTCGAGGTATTCACCTCGAGGTAGGCGTCCCCGAGCTGCGCGACAAGATTCTCACGACCGCAGGTATGGATAATCGGCGGCAGCAGAGCGTCGATCTGGGCGACCAGATCCGCGAAACCGTATTTCGCCAGGTCGAGGCCCATTTCGGCGGCCGCCTCGGCAGTCAGATTGATCTTTAGACCGCCGGTGTACCAGAGGGCAAAGGCCGCCTGGCTGATGATATCGTTGTTTACGGCGGCGTTGATCTTGCCCGGATTGACCTTGTCGAACTCGAAAACCTCGGGAACACCGGTCAGGCAGGCGCCGCGACCGATCGAGCCGGGAATGTTCTCACGGTCCACATGCTTGTCTGCGGTCACCGCCAGGCTGACGTCGATCTGTCCACCTTCCGGAACGAAATCCGTTCGTTCGGGCTGAACCGTCACGTAAAGAACCATGTTGGCCATGCCTGGGATGAAACCGTCAATCGGGATATCGATCGGCTCGCCAATCGCCTCGTTCGCATCGGCCTGAAGGTCATTGATGATACCGTCGACCTGATCGTTGATGGTCGCCTTCAAGACGTCGGTGATCGTGCTGTTGAGCATCCCGAGCAACCAGTCGACAGTCCAACCGATATTGATATCGAGGTTCTCGAACTCCACTTCCGTGCCGCGCGAGCTGATCTTGAGCTGATGCGTCGCCTGATCGACCGACAGATTGATCCCGATGTTGATCAGGAGCTTGTCGGCAGACATAGTGAAGTCGTCCTTGACACAGGACCAGTTCTCGCCTTCGATCCGGCCAACGCCCGCGAAATTCGGGATTTCCACGTCAATCGCGATGCCGCCGCCATTCTCGCTGTAGAAATAGGCATTTATCGTTGGGCGATCGTAGGTGATCGACTTGATGCTGACCAGGTAGTCGCACAGAAGAACCTTCTGCTCCACCAGGGGATTCGGCAGCATGGCGACCAGGTCAATCGTCGAGAAGACCTCTTCGGCGATGGCCGCGATGGTGGCCGTGTCGGCGGGTTCCGCGTCATTGTCCAGCAGCTTGTCATCCAGGTAGACACGCGCGGCATCCGGAATCAGTGACAGTTTGGTGTCCTCGGGGATTGCCGGGTAGTAAACGTCCGAGAACAAATACGAACGCATCGAACGAACCTTCTGACCGAACACGTCTGTAGCGATCGCATCGATGATATTCAAGCCCTGGATCGCGTTCATCGGGAACTGGAAGGTATTGTCATCCTGAACCGAGACCAGGGATCCGTTGATCGTAAGTTCTTCCAGGCCGCCGACATCATCGTGAACGGTGCCGGTAACCAGAACGGTGCGGTCGCCCTGCAGCATCGCGGCACGCTCGGGATACTCGATCACCAGCAACGGCGCGGTGCCGTCACAGTATGCCTCGATCGTGTCGCATTTCGCGGCGTCGTCAACGACGCAAGCCGAGAAGGTGTACACGCCCTCGGCCGCGAACTGGAACTGGAAGGGATCAGTCTCGAGCGCCGTGATTCCCTCGGTCGGGGCGACCGTCGGTTCCGTGATGGCACCACCGGCGACCGGATTGCCGAACTTGTCGACCAGGGTGAATCCAACCTTCACCTGATTGCCGACCTTGTAGTTCGCCTTGGCGGGAACCAGCGAGAGCTGAAGGCCGGAGGCGACATCCGCCAGAACCTTCAGATCGGCGCCTTCAAGCTTGACTCCCTCGACTGCCTCCTTGGGCTGACAAACGACCTCGTAGACACCGGCCTTGGTTCCGCTGATCGTTGCACCGGCGATCGAAAGGTCCGCCGGAACGACCACGACCGTCTCGATCGAAAGTTCATTGCCGTACTTGTCGGTCGAAACGCAGGTGACCGTCGTCGAGTTGCCCGCCACGATCTCTTCGTCGGCGAGCAGGGTCACTATCTTCGCGACCGCTCCATTGACGACTGCAATCTGTTCAGGGGTCTTATCCGACACCAACTTGCCCACGATGGCGCATTTGACCTGGTAGTCACCGGCGGCCGAGAAGACCAGCTTGTCGCCGTCCTTCGTATACGTGTCGCCACCCGTAACCTCCCATGTGGTCTCCACTCCAACGGAACCCTCGCCGGCAGCGCGACATTCGACGGTGACCTCATCGCCGACCGCGACTTCGTTCGCCGAAACAATCGTTTCGACCCGCAGTTCACCGGTGACCGCGTCCGGGTTCAACACGTCGTAGTCGACATCCCCGCCAAGCACGTCATCCAGTGGATTGCCGTTGTCGCCGCATCCGGTGACAGCGACCGCCAGCAGCGCAACCGCAAACATACTCCTGAGTCTCATCGGGCACCTCGCCACATAAGTTGAATAAAGCCACTTCCGGGCAACCGCGGTATTTTAGCCGACCGTGCCGCCGAATTGAAGCTGTTTCAGTCCGACGGATCGATTCGACGAACCGCTGATATGGGCAGATATTACGAAAAGCGTTGTTCGTTGACAAAGGGGGTCAGCAGGAAGGCCACCAGACGGTGAATCTTGCCCCGCCCATAATGGACTCGCCAACCTCGATCCGTCCGGCATGGGCCGACACGATCGAGCTTACAATGGCCAGTCCGAGTCCAGCGCCGCCTGATTCGCGATTACGACTGTCGTCCAATCTCTTGAAAGGCTCCAGGATTGCCTGGCGCTCGCTGACAGGTATGCCCGGCCCGTCGTCGCAAACCGAGACGGCAATCATGTCGCCGTCGCGGGCAACCTGCACCACCACACGCGTTCTGGTGAACCGCAGCGCGTTGGACAGAAGATTGCCGGTGGCCCGCAGGAAGGCCCTCGGATCGGCCTCGACCATCACTCCAGGATCGGGAACATCCAGACAGACATCCACGCCGGGCCGAAGGAAGCCCCTTTTGTCTATCAGCTTCTGCAACGCAGGCACAACGGGCGTGGTAACCGTCTCGATCCCGTCGCCCAGGGCTTCCATCTTGTTGAAAATCAGAAGTTCCTCGACCAGGTCATCAAGTTCCGAAAGGTCATCGTCGATGCCCTGAATCCGCTTGTCGCGCTCGGTCCGGTCGCCAGCGCTTTCCAGCATCTCAAGGCCGAACCTTATCCTTGCGCTTGGAGTCCGGAGCTCGTGCGCGACTGCCTGCAGCATCATCTTCTGGGACGCCATGAGCTGTTCGATCCGCATCGCCATCGTGTTGAACTGCTGCGCGACGAATCCGGTCAGTCCGTCCGATTTACTGATCGGTACGCGCGCACCCAGGTCGCCGTCCGCGATCTGTCTGGCGGTTCTCTCGAGTTTTCTAAGCCGGTTGAACAGAGGCACCGACACCGAGGCAGTCGACACCGCCAGGATCAGAAGAACAAGAATGCCCATAGCCAGGTAGGCCTTCAGGTCAGGCCCCATCGGCTTGGTGAACGGTCCCATAACCGCCGCCCACTCGCGTCCCTCGATAGTCACCGCCACATAGACCACGAGTCCGCGAATTCCCCTGTCCTTCCCTCGCCTTACCGACAATTTCTCGCGCACCAGGTCTTCCCTGACGTCGGCACTCAATCTGAAATCGTCCATCGCAAACAGTTCGGCGTCCGCTCCGCTGCGATTGGAAAACGAGATCAGAGATGCCCGGGCCTCTTCCAGAGTCTTGCCGTCCAGCGCCTCCTGAAGCAGGGCCACCATGCCGCGGTAGGCACGGCCCGGTTCGGCCTCCATCTGTCTGAGCATCGACATGAACGAGACGTGGCTTACCACGAACATGGCCACGAGGACCGTGACCAGAAAGACGGCGAACCAGCGCAGAACAAATCTCTTCATGGCTTGTCGACCAGCAGATAACCGGAACCTCTGACCGACTTGATACGCCTGGGATGCCTGGCGTCATCGCCGATCTTCCTGCGAAGCCTCGCAACCCTCAGATCAATGGAACGATCCAGGCCATCCCACTCCATCCCGCGCAGGTCACGATAGATATCGTTTCGATCGATCACCTGTCCAACCCTTTCAGCCAGGTAATACAGCAGATCGAATTCGGCCGTGGTCAGATCGATTTCCCTGGAGCCGAGACGCACCGAACGGCTGCCAGGGTCAATGACCAGATCATCAATCGTGATGACCCTGTCACCGGTGATCGTCTTGTCCTCGCCATCGACATTCATCCTACGTAGGAGGTTGTGAATCCTGGCAAGCAGCAGACGCGGTCGAACCGGCTTGGCCAGATAATCGTCGGCGCCAACCTCGAGTCCGACGACCTCGTCCACCTCGTCGGACAAGGCGGTCAGCATCATGATCGGTCCAGGGTAGACCGGCCTCACCTTACGACAGATGGACAGCCCGTCAAGGCCGGGCAACATCAGATCCAGAATAACTAGATCCGGGTTCTCGTCGATTATCCGGTCCGGAGCCAGGTCGCCACGGACCTCGATATCGACCAGGAATCCCTTTGATACAAGAAACTCGCTGACCAGCGCACCCAGCCTGAGATCGTCCTCGACCAGAAGAATCCTGATACCCGGGTCTCCTTCCATTCAATTCACCAGTTCCTCGACACTCCCACCGAGAGCGACATGCAGGTTGACCATCGCGATCTGTACCCGCAGCGATGCAGTCAACAGGCCTACCTCGGCCGCCGTCAGGGCGCTGAGCGCGTCCGTGACCTCAAGCGACGAGCCGGCGCCAGCCATGTAGGCGGCCTCGACCAGACCGTACGCTTCACGCGCGAGTTCGACCTGCTGTTTCGATATCTCCTCGTTCGCCAGCGCGGTCCGATACTGTCTGAACGACTCCCTGACCTCTTTCGAGACGTTATCGCGGGTGTCGTCGATCTTCATCTCGGCTATTCTGACGCCCATCCGGGATTTCTTGATGTCGGCAATCTTGTTGAACTGAAAAATCGGGACGTTGAGGCTGAGGAACAGATTCCATCTTGAACGGTCGTCAGAACCGAACGATGCCGGTTCCGTGAACTGATACGAGCCCATCCATCCACCCACCAGCGTCGGCAGGTATCCGCCCCACGTGGCGGTGAACGAGTCCTTCGCCAGTTTCAGTCCAGCGTCTTGTAGTTTCACGTCCCAGCGCCTATCGAGGGCACCATCAATCAATGCGTTCAGGTCGTTGACAGACGATGGATCGCGAACGACCGACTGCAGCGAAGGTTCGCCGGACGGGATAGGAAGGCCGCCCACGCCGGTGAGCAGTCCGAGCGCGTCGCGGGCTGATTCGTACGCCAGATGCGCGTTCACCAGCTCCTTCTTCGCCTTGATCAGATCAGTCCTGGCACGAACGACATCAATCTTCAATCCGGACCCGGAGTTGAACTTCTTGATGGCAAAATCAAGATGGTGAGCGGACGCGGCCACCTGCGTGAGCTGGAAATCAATTACCGAGCGCGACATCATCGCGGCCAGGAATGCCTGAACGGTGCCGGAGAGAATCTGCTCCCGTACCTGCTCCAGTGTCAGCTTGGTAAGTTCGTGCCCGGTCTTGGCAGCCGCGATCGAGAACCATCCCTGGACGTTGATGATCGACAGTGAAATCTGGATCTGACCGCTCAGGCTGTCCTGCCTCTGGATGACCGTCGGTTCGCCGCTCGACTCGGGCGGCGTAATCCCCAAAGCGTCGTAGAAGGCGGACATATCAAATTCAACCGCCGTCTCATGGTCGAAATGGGTATACGCCATCGAAGCCTCGGCCATCGGCATCACGATAGCCCACGCGGCCGCCGTCGACCACTGCGACTGCTCGACCTGGGCCCTCATTATCTCGACCGTCTGATTCCTCTCGCCGGCCATCCTGACCGCTTCCGAGAGAGTGATGTTCTGACCCGGCGTTACCTCGGGCAACTCACCGACCGCCTCCACGACCTCGGGAAGCATGCCGGTCACGTCCACCGGCAAGGCATAGGCAGTCCCGACGCAAAGCAGCGCCCCCACGGCCACCAGTGCCAATGGCAATCTTGCATTACACGTTTTCATCTTCCAACCTCGATGACGGTGACACCTCGACCGTGCCGGTGTGTACCTTCACGTCGTATTTCAGTTCCTTCCTGGCGAATACCGTGTACATGATCGGTACCACGAACAGCGTCAGGAACGTGGCGGTCGTCAGTCCACCGATTACCGCCTTGCCAAGGCCGGCCCAGGTCTCGGCGCCCTCGCCGATTCCCAGTGCCATCGGGACCATGCCGAAGATGGTGGTCAACGAAGTCATCAGAACCGGTCTCAGACGGCGCCTGCCTGCCATGGCGATCGCCTCGAGCCGGCTGAATCCCTCTTCGCGGATCTGGTTCGCGGCATCGACCATGATGATGCCGTTGTTGACCACGATGCCGGTCAGCATGATGACACCTATGATGGCCGCCATGTCGATGGTCGATCGCGTCAGGACGAACATCAGAACGACACCAATCGACGCGAGCGGGACGGTAAACATGACTATGAACGGCTCACGCAGCGACTCGAACTGGCTGGCCATGACCATGAAGACCAGAAGCACCGACACCAACAGGGCAATTCCCAGGTAGCTGAAGGACTTCATGAAGTCCTCGGCCGTGCCGGCGACCTTGTAGGAGAAGCCATCCGGCATCGGATACTGATCGGCTATGCCTGTTATCTTCTTGATCGCCTTGCCCAGGTCCTTCCGGTGCGATTTTCCATTCTGGTCAACCCACTTGTCCTTCAGAGTCACGCTCACGGTGGTGTAACGCTCCTGATCGAGCCTGGTGATGTCGGTCGGACCAAGCTTGGTCTCGATGTCGGCGATGTTGTCCAGCGGCACGATCCCGCCGGTCGTGGTGACGATCGGCATCTTGCGCAGGTTGTCCAGATCGTTCCTGAACTTCTCGTCGAAGCGCATCTTGATATCGTATTCGTCGCCGTCGTCCGAGAACATCGCGACGGTCTTCCCCTGGAACGCGACCGAGATCGCCTGGCTGAGCGTCCCGCTGGACAGACCGAGTTCGGCCAGCTTGCGACGGTCAAAGTCGACCTCCATCTGAGGTTTCTGGTCTGCCATCGAGAAAGTGGTCTCACCGACCTCGGGAAGGGCCGCCAGTTTGTCTTTCAACTCAAGTCCGACCCGACGCTGCTGCTCCAGATCGAAACCAAGGATCTGCAGTTCGATGTCACCGGAGGCTCCGAACGGTCCCGCCCCGCCGATGGTTACTTTGACGCCGGGGTATTCCTTCAAGGCATCGCGCAGAAGGTCCTCGTACTGGGCCATCGAGGTCTCACGGTTGTCGGAGGAGATCAGCGGAACCCTTATGATACCCGCGTGGGTTCCCTTGGACATGATCGCGGTGAACCCCTCGCCGAGGCCGACGTCGAGCGCTATCAGCTTCCGATCCTTTTCGGGAACGATCTGGGCTACACGCCCGCGGACCTCGTCCAGGACTCGATAGGTCTCATCCAGATTCGTGCCGACCGGGGTCTCGACCGAGATGACCATGAAACCGTCGTCACCCTCGGTCATGAACTCGGTGGGCATCAGCTTGTACATCACGCCCGTAACGATCAGCAGGGCGACAACCGACGACACGACCACCAGGCGGTGTCCGAGGACCCAGTCGAGGGCACGTCCATATCGTCGATAAAGCCAGCCGAGCGTCTTTTCCTGCAACCGCTCTGATCTTTTCAGGTGCTTATCGGCACCCTTACCAAGAAGCCTTGAAGATGCAAGGGGGATGAAAGTTAACGCGACCAGTATCGACACGGTCAGCGAGAAGCAGATCGTGATTGCCATGTCGTTGAAGAGAACGCCGGCGATGCCGGGAACGAACAGAACCGGCAGGAAGACGACCAGCGTGGTCAAGGTGGACGCCATGACCGCCAGGCCGATGGTCGATGCACCCTTGATCGAAGCATTCCATGGCGATTCACCTTTCTGTCTGAAGAAGAAAATGTTCTCCATGACGACGATCGAATTGTCGACGAGCATGCCTACCGCCAGGGCCAGACCGGCCAGCGAAAGCACGTTCAAGGTCATTCCAGCCTGCTGCATGAGCCCGAAGGTCGCCACGACCGAGATCGGTATGGCCATGGCGACGATCAGCGACGCCCTGAAGCTGAAAAGGAAGAAAAGAAGAACGAAGAAGGTGATGACGACGCCCTGGATCGCGGAACTGGACAGGTTGCCGATCGAGCTGTTGATGAAGTCGGACTGGTTGAAGATTGTCTTGAACTGAAGGTCTCGTCCGGTGTTCGCGGCCGCCGATTCGAGAACCTTCATCACCTTTTCGGCCGCCTGAACCGTGTTGGCGCCGGACTGCTTCCTGATGATCAGCCAGACCGAGGACTGACCATCGGTCTCGAGGACACGCCTGGACTCCGCGAAACCATCGACTATCGAGGCGACCTCTTTCAAACGGATCGGTTGCATCGCGCCCATGGCGGTCGGCCTGGCGCCGACAACGACCTCGCCGATCTCCTCGACCGATTTGTACTTGCCGTTGGTCTTGATCTCGAACTCAAGGATGCCCTGCTCGATGTAGCCACCGGACTGCTGATTGTTCCCGGCGTAAACGGCGCCCATCACCGCGGTCACGTCGAGCTTGTACGCCTCGATCTTGCGCGGGTCGAGCACAATCTGGATCTCACGGACCAGTCCGCCGGACGCCTCGGCCGCCGCCACGCCATCGATTCGCTCGACAAGCGGGGCGACCTCTTCGTCCGCGATATAGCGGAGCACGTCGAGAGGATAGGGCCCGGAAACCGTCGTCATCACGATCGGCTGCATCGAAGGATCGAACGCGAAGATCATCGGGGCCTCGGCGTCGTCCGGAAGATACCCCTCGATCATGTCGATCGCCCGCCTGATGTCGGTCTCGGCCTGCTCCATGTCGGTGCCCCAGTCGAATTCGACCACGACCAGGGAGACGCCCTGCTTGGAATCCGACGTGATCGACTCGACCCCGTCCACGGACGCAACGGCGCTTTCGAGAGGCCGGGTGACCAGGGTCTCGATGTCCTCGGGATTCGCTCCCTCGTACTGAACGATCGTTATCACGACCGGGAACGAAATGTCGGGATACAGATCAAGGCCCAGACGCATCAACGAGAACAGCCCGAACCCAACGATCATTATGTACAGCATCAGAAAGGTAACGCCCCTTCTGACAGATACTTCGGAAAGCTTCATGTTTGTTTCTCCAGAGGCCCGAAATCAGACACGCGACAAAAGCTCACTCAGCCGTTCGCGCCGAAGCAGCTCCGTCCTCGGCTGACTCGGAGCCCGCATTCGCAACCACCGCGTCCTGGGCCTTCTTTTCCTTGCCCGCCGTATCCTGGACTACCTTGACACTGGTCCCGTCCGCCAGACCGTGGTGACCACGGACGATGATCGTCTCGCCGGCATTCAGTCCTTCAAGGACCTCCCAACGGTTGCCCTGCCTGGAACCGAGCTTCACGGTCCGTTCGCGCGCGACGCCGTCCGCGTCGACCACGAACGCGCGGCGAAGGTTTTCGCCCTCCTTCTGGATGGCCAGAAGCTTGTTGTCGAGCAGCAGCGCGCTCTCGGGCGCGACGGCAACGTCCTCGCGCCGTGCCACCTCGAGCATTGCGACACCGTACATTCCAGGCTTCATCAGACGCAGACCATCCTCGCCACGCGGGTTCGGAAGCGTCACCTCGACCGTGTTCGTCCTGGTGGCCGCCTCAACATAGGGGAACACCCTTGAGACAGTGCCGACAAACGTCCGGTCAGGATATGCATCCAGCCGCAGCTCGACACTCTGACCGACCTTGACCATCGAAATGTCCTTCTCGACCAGCTTCAGTTCCATCTTCAGCGGATCGGTGACGAGCAGCGTGCCGAGCGGAAGCTGCGGGGTCGCGATGTCCCCGGGTTCGTATGCCTTTGACGACAGCACGCCATCAACCGGCGCCTTGACCACCGCATGCCCGGCGTTGACGGCAAGCTGCCGCCTTCCGGCAAGCAACGCCTGCCGCTGGGCCACGGTCGCCTCGTACTGTGCGGACAATCCATCGACCGCCTGCTGGGTCGCGACACCCTTGTCCTGAAGATCCCTTGCCCTTGCAAGCTCGGACTTCAGGTTCGCGATCTGGACATCAAGCGCCGTGACCTGCGCATCGATCTGGGCAAGGCCCTGCTTGATTCCGTCCGTCTTCATCACGGCCACCACCTGACCCTTGACGATCTCGTCGCCCGACTGCCACGGGTAGGACAGGACCGTGTCGGTGATCAGGGAAAGCAGCCGGATGCTCGCCGATGGGGCCAGGTCCGCGCCATAGGTAAGCACGGTCTTTACCTCGGCAATCCCGACCTCTTCAACAGTGACGGGAACGCTGTTGGCGCCCTCTTCTTCCACCGGTTTGGTTTCCTTGCCCGAACATCCCGCGACACCGGCCGCCAGAACGAACGTGGCAACCCACAAAACTCTGTTTTTGTGCATATTGAACCCTCGAAGTCATCATTCGCAAAAGAAGCAAATACCCAGACGCCACGCCAAAGGGCGCCAACCTGTGCAATATCGTCATCATGGCAGCGATTGTCATCATAGAAGCTGTCAGCGATTGTTTCGGATTGTATCAAGGCGGGAGACAGGCAGCGCCAATGGCGCATCACCTCGAGAAGATCAGCTTCTCGGCGTTCGTCACATAGAACTTGCGCAGAACGCTGTCGGGCAGATCGATCGCGTCGACCTTCCATCTGCCCTGGATCGGAGTCGGATGGTCAATCTGTTGATCCGCCGTCTCGAAGTAACGCCAGTGACGTTCAAAGAATACTACCGCGTCGTCGATCACAGGTTCGGTCCCGGATACCGATCCAAGTTGCATCGAACCATCTCCGGAAGTAATGAAATCAGAACCGAACAGGATCCTGTCCTGGTGTTTGATGAAAAACGCCCTGACCTTCCCGGCCGGATGCCTGCCAAACTCCGGCACGCGGGCGGAGACGTCGGTGTACACGTTCGGGCACTCCTCGAGAAGCCTGTCCACGTAATCCAGATCCTCGGCATTGTTGCCCATGTGGATCAGCAGGAAGGTAGTACCGGGGTGACGCTTGATCACCGCCTTCTGCGCCTCCATCAGTTCCGCGTGCGATGGATAGTCCCTGCCGAAAAAGCTCCAACCCTGCGCGATCTGGAGCTCCTCGTAGCGCTCGTTCTCCGGTGTGACCGGCTGGAAGAACGCGACAGGGTCCGCGACATGCCAGGCCACTATCAGGCCCAGCCTGCCACAGGCGTCGAAGAGCGGTGCAAGACGCGGGTCATCGATCTTCAGCAGCGAGCCGTCGGCCAGCCTCAGCCCGAGACCAAGGTTCTTGAAAATCTTGATTCCGACAATCCCGTCAGCCTTCATCTGTTCGAGCGCGGGAACCGCCGACCGACCGAAATCGGGGCTGTCGATACCGGTCCAGTCGATATTCGCGAATGACCTCATCCGTCCTTCCATGATCTTCTGCATGGCAAGACTGGCCTGATATCTGGCCGATCCGACTTCCCCGGCGGACTTGATGACGAACCGATCGATCCCGACCTTCTTGAACACCTCCAGCGCCGTTGCCAGACCGGTCATGGTCGGGTAGATATGCACGTGGGAATCTATGACCGGTTGCCCGAGGTGCCATACCTGCGCCCCGGTCGTCGCCGGGTTTGCGTCCTGCACCCCCGTGCCCCTGCAGGCCGACATCGACAGAATAAACACCGACGCGATGACGATGTTCCTGGTATTCATTCGCAGACCTCCGGAATGAACTGGCTGAAACGCCGGATAAGTATAACGGGAAAACGGAAGAAATCGGGCGGCGTAACGGGAATCAACGACCTTTCTTTTTCCTGGACGCCTTTTCCGTACATGCGGCGGGCGCTGGAAGCACCCCGAAATCGTTTCCCGGGGGAACCTTGCGGTACATCGCCCAGATCAGAACGGCCAAGGCAATCAGAACCTGGGCAAGAGCGATGATATGGGCGTCACGAAGCTCCAGGAACCTGTCAGGACGATCGTCGGAACGACGGATGAACTCGATCGCGAAACGGGAGAATCCGGACCAGGCCATGTAAATCGAGAAAATGACCGCGGGGCGGCGAATCTTTTTCCTGATACCCCAGAGAAGTCCAAAAAGTGCGAAATTCGACAGGGCCTCGAACAATGGCGTCGGCCATACAACCACGCCGGGAGCCGTCGGCACGATACCATTCGGAAACGCCATGCACAGAAAACCGAGGGCGGCGTCGGGGCTGCACTCGACACCGTAGCAGCCGTCACCGGAGATCAGGCATCCCAGCCTGCCGAACGCATAACCCGAGGCGAGCAGGGGAGCTACGGCGTCCAGCATCACCGGAATCGGGTACTTCTTCCAGACCCAGTATGCGACGATTCCTGCCGCGGCCAGGATCAAACCGCCGTGCCACGTCAGGCCGGCGCCGGAAATGAAATCCTTGAACGTGAAGTGCTGGGCCTCGGTCAACAGATATGCCAGCTTGGCACCTATGACGCCCAGAACGATCGCGATCATTATCGTGACGTCACCGGCGCCAGGGTCGATATTCCGACGACGCAAATCCTTGTTAAGCAGCCACGACGCGGTCAGAAAACCGACCGCCATCATGACGCCATACGTTCCAATCTCTATCGGTTCACGAATTACATAGGGCCACATGGTGCCTCCAGGGCAAAACGCCGGCGAAAGTGTACACCGTCACTTGCGGCTTGAACAATCCTTGCCGCAACCGGCGCAGGCGGACGGCGCGCAGTCGTGAGCCCTGGCAGCAATCCAGGATTTGACAACGCCCGACACGCCGCCGGACATTCCGGTCACGACCTCGGTTCCGTAGCTGTTGAAGGCGTCGAAAGCGTGCGAACTCATTTCACCACAGATTATGACATCCGCGTCAAGCTCGTCGTGGACGTACCGCGGAATCTGACCGGACTGGAGCCCGTCCGCGAATGGACTCTTCGCGGAACGAACGTCGCGGAACTCATCCCCTTCAACGTCGACCACAACGAACGCCGCGGTTCCGGCGAAGTCGGAGCTGACCGTCGCCTTGAGGCCGTCCGGCGACGACGCCGCGACAACGACACGCTTGATCTTCGCCCGCGCGCGCTCAGAGGCCACTCGTTCCCACCCCTGCTCGACTCCGGAGGCGATCTCCTCAAGAACCTTCGACGCCGGGTCCTCGCGCTCATACTCGACCAACGGCTTTCCGGTGTCCCCGGCGCCAACCATCCTGGTCGTGATCGGAATGGCTCCCAGGAACGGGACTCCCATGTCATCGGCCGCCTTACGTCCACCACCGCTCGAGAAAAGATCGATCCGCTCGCCGCAATGCGGACAGATCAGTCCAGACATGTTTTCGACGATACCGAGTATCGGCAGCTTCAGCATCCGGACGAAGTTCACGCACTTGCGCGAGTCCAGCAGAGAGACGTCCTGAGGCTGGGTGACGATCACCACGCCGTCCGCGTCCGGAATTAACTGCGCCACGGACAACGGCTCGTCACCGGTTCCCGGCGGGCAGTCCACCACGATCAGGTCGATGCCTTCCCAGTTCCCGTCGGCCAGAAACTGAGCGATCACTCCTGCCTTCATCGGCCCGCGCCAAACAACCGGAGAATCGGGATTCGGCAGGAACGCCGAAATCGAAAGCACCTTGACGTTGGCCGCGGCCTCGATCGGCTCCAGCACGCCATCCTCTCCCTGCGCGGGAAACCCTTCAACCCCGGTCATCAACGCCACGTTCGGACCGTGGATGTCGGTGTCGACGATCCCGACGCTGTACCCGCGAGCCGCAAAGGCGTACGCCAGATTCACCGCGACCGTGGTCTTGCCGACACCGCCCTTGCCACTCATAACCAGGATCTTGTGTTCAATCCGGGACATCTTCTCGATGGCCCGATCCGTCTGTTCCCGGGTCTGGTGTTCCGACATGGAAGACCCTCCGTAAAAAAGCCGCAAGTTGTTAACATCAATCGGACGCAGATTCAAGGCCGGATGGTGAAAAGCCCGGACGTGACCTTGACATCCGTACGCCCCGCGGGAAGGATTCAATTCCAGTGCCGACAATTTCGGCCGGTCCATGAAGGAGTCCTCGATGTCGGAAAGAAACAGGATCTATGGCCCCGTTCCCAGCCGGCGACTGGGTCTGAGCCTCGGTATCGACCTCGCCGAAATGAAACACTGTCCGCTGGACTGCGTTTACTGTCAGCTCAAGGCGACCACCAGGCACGATACGGTCCGCGAATCCCCGGCCATGCCGGAGGCGATCATCGAACAGGCGCGAGCCAGGCTGGCGTCCGGCCCCCGTCCCGACTTCCTGACCCTGGGCGGGTCCGGCGAACCGACGCTTTACCGGGATCTGGCAGCGCTGATCACTGGATTGAGACGGGCTTTCGACATTCCGATCGCGTTGCTGACAAACGCGGTTCTCTTCGTCGACCCAGCGGTCAGGCGGGATGCGGCACTGGCGGATGTGGTTCTGCCAAGCCTGGATGCCTGGGACGAGGCCTCTTTCAAGCTGATCAACCAGCCGTGTGAAGGAATTTCGTTCGCTGACTATATCGACGGGTTAAGGGCATTCCGGGAGCAGTTCAGCGGACGGATCTGGCTGGAGGTGATGATCCTTGGCGGGATCTCGGACAACCCTGAAACGGTCGCCAGACTGGCCGGGATCGCGGCCGGCCTTCGACCGGATCGAATCCAGTTGAACACACCGATCCGGCCGCCGGCCTACACGATGGCAGTTCCCGTAACATATGAAAAGCTGAAGGACCTTGCGCCCCTGTTCGACCCGCCGGCCGAGGCCACTGCGGATTTCCCGGATCACGACGAAAAAGACGCCAGGGACGGAGTTGGCAACCGGGAAGTTCTTGAAATGCTCGAAAGACGCCCCTGCACCGTTGATGATCTGGCGGCTGGGCTGGACGCTCATCGGCTTGAGATCATTAAGATAGTCTCGGTTCTTCTGAAACGTGGCGAATTGACGTCTGTTGAAAGCAATGGACAGACCTACTACAAAAAGACCGCTTGAACCTCTTATCGACCCGTGATTTCCCGAACGATGTCAACCAGTGTTTCAATCTCCAGTTCGGACTGGTACGGCCTTCCATTCAGAAACAGCGTGGGAGTAGCCTCGACACCCAGTTTCAATCCTTCCTTCTTGGACTCGACGAGCGACTCGCGCGTGGCCGCTGCGCCGACGGACGTCTCGAATACCCGGCCATCAATACCGGCCGCGGCCGCCATTTCTGGAATCCCCGCGACCGAGAAAGAGTCAAAACGCCGATATGCCTCCAACAGAAACTCCCATCCGCGGCCAAGTTCGACGGCCGCTGCGAAAGCCATGTTGGCCTCCGCCGAATTCGCGTGACTCTTGATCGGGAATGGTCTCAGAACGACCCTCGCCAGGCCTGCCAGCCCTCCCGACGCGACCTCATGGTGAATCCTCGGTATCAGCTTCGAACAGAACGGACAGCGGGCACAGGTGTAAATGACGATGACGACGGGAGCCGACGGCTCCCCCAAAACGGCCCCGGGTTTGAAAGACTGGGGAACGCCGGTCTTCGCGCCAGTCATGCTGATCGCGCGTCTCTCAAGGCTGCGGACCATAGCCGCCCGACCGTCCCCGGCCGCGGCCCTGCGGCACACATGCCTGGCCAGCCTTTCGGCGGGAACCTTACACCCCGGGTTGTTCACCAGGCATTTCGAGATCGTGTCGTCGCAACAGTCGTACATGAACTCGGATTCCATGACGGACTTCGCGTCGATGGCGGCCTGACCCTTCAAGGCGTCGCATTCCGGCACGCCGGCCAGGGCCATTGAAGGCAGGATCGCGATCACCAGACCGACCGACAGAAACCATTTCATGCTGACCTCCTTTGAGCGAAGCGGGCAAGAAGGTAGTCCAGCCCGAACGACTTCCGGTCGAAAAATACTATCCACAGGGAAACGGCAAGCCATCCCAGATCCCTGAAAACGGTCGCCATGGAAATGGGGTCCTCCTCGGCGCCCTGGGAGGCGAAACAGCCGCACGACATGTGCAACCCTTTCGAGAGGGCAATCGAAATCGCGGCAATGAATACGACCATCATCCCCGCCGTCAGCACCGCGCCGGCCCTGGCCCGGAAACCGAGGATCAGCATCAGAGCCGCCACAAGCTCGATCCAGGGCAGCACGATGGCCATCAGATTGATCAGATAGAGAGGAAGGATCTGGTAGGTCGCGACATCCACGGCGAACATCTCGGGGTGAACAATCTTGTGGATGCATGCGACCAGAAAGATGTAGCCGATATAGAAACGCATCGGCACCAGAAGCCAGGACGAGGCCGCAACACTGATCAGCCTGTTTTTCTTCGCAGTATTCATCTGGCCTCCCGGGCGGCCTTCAGAGCCTGGGCGCCGCCAGCCACGTACGAGACATTGTTGATGCCTCGTCCGGAAAGCTCCCTGGCTAGTTCACGACCTGAGTCCGGTTCACCTCCATCGCCGTATACAATCACGCTGGACGCGCCGGAGGACGCAACTTTTCTGATATCGCCATCCGAGACGGGAATGATGTAATCGAATGGAATATTCCACGCGCCTTCGGGATGCCAGCCCTGAAAATCCTTCTCGCTGCCGGCGTCGATCAACAGGGTCTTGCCACGCTCGAAAGCCTGCCACGCGTCCATCGGCCTCAACTCATCGACCTTTCCCAGAGGTTCGGGACAAGGCACGAACAACTCGTACGGTCTGTCCGCCACCAGTGCGAGCCTGTCGGATCTGACCCCGTTGAACACCAGCGCCACGACCGAGGCCAGCACGGCCACAAGCCCAGCCTCGACCACCACCCTTGCGATGCCTTTCATGCCGATCACCTGCCTAGTTGACGCAGGAAGAGGATCTCTGAACCTGTTCGTCCTGTCTCAACATGTCCTGAACCCTCTCGTCCACCGCGCTGGAAGCGCCATCGCCCCAGTCTATCGATCCAACCTCCCCGGAGCCATCCTGAACGGCCGGCCGGTGCATGTCGGCGGTGCCCGTCCATCTGACGCGGACGAGAATCCGATGATCCTGAAATGAGTAGGCATCAGAAGTGCTGTCCCGGCTGGAGAAGTCGTAGGAAATGCCGAATCTCACACCATAAAGCGATGGGCTCCAGAACTGAGCACCCAGTCTGTAGAAGAAGTCCGTTCGATTGACCGCGGAACTGAAGGGGTCCTCCCCGTCACTGGCTGCGGAATCGAAATAGAAGTCCATCAAAACCGTTAAGGAAACCCGTGCGTTC
>CAZNJW010000017.1:0-33076 GCA_964573455.1 uncultured Anaeromyxobacteraceae bacterium
TTTCGATCATCTCCCGATTTTCCCCGGATTTCCTCAAACCCAGGTTTCGATTCCGGGGACGTTCCAAGCGCAACCCAGGTTTGGTTCTGGAGTGTTCCAAGCGCAACCCAGGTTTGGTTCTGGAGTACTTGGGGGAGCACCTTGCCGTACCTGCTCACGCTCCAGAAGTCCGAACGGGCGCGGTAACAGCGCGCTTGACTGAGAATGCCCGATCCATGTATCCTTGCTCCGCTTTCCGTGACGCGCCTGTAGCTCAGTCAGGATAGAGCAACGGATTCCTAATCCGTGGGTCAGGTGTTCGAATCACCTCAGGCGCACCGCCAAATCCTTTTTGATTCCCAGGATTGAAAAGATGCCTTCCCCCGCCCACAGGCCGAGACTGTTGATCGTTGACGACGAGATGGGCGCCCTGAACAGCTTGGTCGACATCTTTCAGACCGAGGATTTCGACGTGGTTGCCGCCGATTCCGCCGAATCCGCGCTGGAAGTATTCCGCTCGCAGGAATTCGACGTGGTCCTGACGGACCTTCGCATGGGCGCGCTTGACGGAATGGACCTCCTGAAGGCGGTTAAGACCTTCCGGCCGGACGTGGAAGTAGTGATTATGACGGCCTTCGGCACCATCGAAAAGGCCGTTGAGGCAATGCGCGAAGGCGCCTACGACTTCGTTCAGAAACCATTGAAGCGTCCGCTGGTCGTGCGCAGCGTCACTCGAGCGGCCGAGAAGGCCGGTCTGATGGCCGAGAACCGCTCGCTCAGGGCTCAGATCGAGGCTATGTCAGGCGAACACAAACTGATCGGCACCAGCGCCGCGATCCACAAGGTCATGGAGACAGTCGATCAGGTTGCACCTGCGTCAACCACTGTGCTGGTTCTGGGCGAGTCTGGAACAGGCAAGGAACTGGTCGCGCGCGAAATCCACCGTCGAAGCGACAGAACAAGCGGCCCCTTTGTTGCAATCAACTGCGCGGCTATCCCTGACACCCTTCTGGAATCCGAGCTTTTTGGCCATGAACGCGGCGCCTTTACAGGTGCCTTCGCACGACGCGAGGGGCGCTTCAAGATGGCTGATGGTGGCACGCTGCTGCTCGACGAGATTGGCGAGTTGAACCCCTTGATGCAGGTCAAGTTGCTGCGAGTGCTTCAGGAAGGCGAGTTCGAGCGCCTGGGCGGAACTCAGACACTGAAGGTTAACGTCAGACTGGTTGCCTCGACGAACCGTAACCTCCGGGAGATGGTCGGCGCAGGTACCTTTCGAGCAGATCTGTACTACCGTTTGAATGTCATCTCGATCGTGCTGCCACCACTGCGCGAGCGCCTCGAGGACGTTCCTTTGCTCGCCCAGCACTTCCTTACAAGGTACGCGGAAAAGAACCGGAAAAACATCAGGGCGATCAGCCGCGAGGCCACGGACCTGATGATGGCATACGACTGGCCGGGCAACGTCCGTGAACTGGAGAACACCATCGAACACGCCGTCGTGCTGACGCGCGGAGACACGATCCGCGCCGAAGACCTACCCGACCTTGTGGCGTCAGACTCAAGCGTCAAGCAGTATCTGACCATCCAGCTCGGCACGCCACTCGAGGAGATCGAACAGCAGGTCATTCAGCAGACTCTCCGCATCACGCAGAACAACAAGCGACTCGCAGCCCAGCTTCTTGGTATCGCAACCCGCACCATCTACCGTAAGATCGACAACTGACGTCGCATACCCACGGTTTAATTCCAGGAGGAAACCATGATTGTCAAAGCTTACAAGGGACGCACGCCAAAGATCGCAGACTCAGCGATCATCATGGATAACGTTGTCGTCGCTGGTGAGGTAACCATCGGCCCCGATGCGAATGTGTGGTTTGGCGCAACCATTCGCGGAGATGTTGGGGGTGTGACCATCGGCGCGCGCACGAACGTCCAGGAAAACGCGGTGATACATGAAAGCGAGAATCGCACGCCAACGCTGATCGAACCGGACTGTACCATCGGGCATGGAGCCATCATCCATGGATGCGTGATCCGCAGTGGAACCCTGATCGGGATGGGGGCAATCGTTCTGGATGACACCGAAATTGGCCAGGAATGCTTGATCGCCGCCGGATGCCTGGTTCCGGAACGCCAGAGAATCCCGGACGGGTCACTAGTTGTCGGCGTGCCTGGAAAGATAGTCCGTCAGTTGACCCCCGAAGAACGCAAATCCGTGCGGGCCAGTGCCGCACATTACGTTGAATATGCCCGAGAGTTCAAGGACTGAAGGCTGCGGACTCGAGTCGACACCCACTCACAACTTCAGCAGTTCATCGATGGTCTTTTTCACACCGTGCCACATCTCGGCAATACCCCTGGCAGTCATGTATGCCGGAGTTGAAACCAGCTTGTTCAAAGGGTCGACAACACAATCATCGGCACCGCAGTCCACATGTTCCTGACCAAGTTCCCGGATGGCGTTGGCGGTCACCTTGTCGTTGCCGATAGTGATCCTGGCTCCGGTGACTCCGCACTTTTTCATCGTCCACGCAAGCAGCGGTGGAGCAATACAGATGCCAGCCATTGGCTTGCCGGCTCGGTGCATCTCGACCAGGAAACGACCGACGTCGGCCTGAACCTTCATCCTTGCGCCTTCGGTTGCAAACGAGGACAGATTGTTCGCAGCCCCGAAGCCTCCTGGAATAACAACCGCGTCAAAGTCGTCAGCTTTCAGTGCGGACGCGTCCACTATCTTTCCCCGTGCAATCCTCGCCGCCTCAACAAGGACGTTTCTGGTTCCAGCAACCTGCTCCCTGGCAAAGTGGTCAATCAGACGCACCTGTTCAACGTTTGGCGCGGCTGCCTGATAAACCGCGCCCGCCAGGTCAAGAGCCAGCAGTGTCAAAGTCGCCTCGTGTATCTCACTGCCATCCATGAAACCGCACCCCGAAAGAATCACCGCAACCTTCTTCATCAAAAAAGCCTCCCTCGCAGCCCAACCGAAACTACCCAGGTTTCTGATCCACAGTATCTAATCGACAGTAACCCAGGTTTCTGATCCACAGTATCTAATCGACAGTAACCCAGGTTTCTGATCCACAGGCAGTATACCCGGGTTTCAAACCAGCCGGGTCGCGTTCCATCGCTTCGAATCGACAAAAGCAATACAAAGCCTTATCGTTGGTGATCTGATAGTTTGAAAACACAAGCGGTCCCCAAGGGGGGATCAGGGAGACATCACAATGACTGCTATATCGTCCGAATTTATTAAAGAAATCCCTAAAACCGACCTTCACGTCCACTTGGATGGGTCGCTTCGAATCCCAACATTGATCGAACTGGCCCGTGAAGCAGGCGTCCAACTTCCCTCATACACCGAGGATGGTCTGCGCGAGCTCGTGTTCAAGAACAAGTACGCCAGCCTGGTCGAGTATCTGCAAGGGTTTTCATTGACGACAGCCGTCATGACGAATGCCGAACAGATCGAGCGGATTGCGTACGAACTCGCGGAAGACAACTTCAACGAAGGCGTTCGCTACTTCGAAGTACGCTTCGCACCCCAGCTTCACATTACTGCCGATTTCCCGGTCAACGACGTGCTCTGCGCGGTCAACCGTGGGCTGGCCGCCGCCACAGCGGACTATAGCGCACGCCTTCGCGACGTCCCGGAGCCTGAACGTGGCCCGGACGGGCACTACGGGATCATCGTGTGCGCGATGCGAAACGCCATGCCGGTCCTGTCTCCCTATTTCAAGGACATGTTCCGGGTTCACGCATATTCGCCGGACCATGCCGTCGGCTCCATGACCTCGCTGGAAATGGCGCGCGCTGCGGTTCAGATCCGCGACAAGCAAGGTATCCCTATCACGGGATTTGATCTGGCCGGTGCTGAGGCCGGCTTCCCGGCCGGCGAGCACAAGGACGCCTACGACTTCTGCCATAAGAACTTTTTGAAGAAGACGGTTCATGCAGGCGAGGCCTACGGGCCGGAGTCGATCTTTCAGGCGATCACCGATCTGCACGCTGACCGCCTTGGGCACGGCTATTACCTGCTCAGTCCAAGCAAGATCAATTCGCGCGCCATCACGGATCCGGTCGACTACGTACGCCGCCTGTCCGAATACATCGCTGACCGCCGAATCACCATCGAAGTCTGCCTGACCTCGAACATGCAGACCAACCCTGAGATTAAGACCCTCGCGGATCACGCGTTCGGCAAGATGCTCGATCTGCGTCTTTCGACAACACTTTGTACCGACAACCGCCTGGTCTCGAATACAACCGTCACGCGTGAGATCCAGCTCGCTGTCGAGACTTTCAATATCGGCCCGGCCGAACTTAAGGACATCATCGTCTACGGATTCAAACGCAGCTTCTACCATGGTTCTTACAGTCAGAAGCGGCAGTACGTCAGATCGGTCATCGATTTTTACGAGTATCTCGAGCGCAAGCACGGCATCAAGTAGGAGTCCCGGCGACTGACGTTTTGGCCGATGTGATAAGGAAATCATGTTCAATCTGGTATCTGATTACAAGCCGGCGGGCGACCAGCCATCGGCGATTTCGCGCCTTGTCGAGCTGCTTCAGGACGGCGGACGCGACCAGGTTCTCCTCGGGGTTACCGGGTCGGGAAAGACCTTCGCGATGGCATCCGTAATCGCGGCGATGAACCGCCCTGCCCTTGTCATGGCTCCGAACAAGACCCTTGCGGCCCAGTTGTTCGGCGAGTTCAAGTCATTCTTCCCGGACAACGCGGTCGAGTACTTCGTTTCCTACTACGACTATTACCAGCCAGAGGCATACGTCCCAGCCTCGGACACCTATATCGAAAAGGATTCGAAGATCAACGAAGAGATCGATCGAATGCGCCACTCCGCGACCAAATCGCTCTTTGAGCGTGATGACGTGGTCATCATCGCATCGGTGTCATGCATATTCGGGCTCGGGTCGGCCGAGGCCTACTACGGCCTTGTCGAGTTCCTGTCGGTCGGCCAGACGGTGGACCGTGATGCACTGATGGCCAGGCTGGTGGAGCTTCAGTACAACCGCAACGATATCGCCTTCGAGCGAGGCACTTTCCGTGTTCGGGGCGACACCATCGAAGTCTATCCTCCGTACGAGGATCAGAAGGCTCTGCGTATCGTTCTGGACATCGACGAAATAGAGTCTCTGGCCGAGTTCGACGCGTTATCGGGGCGTACATTCAGAAGCTTCAGCAAGCTTGCGATCTATCCAAACAGCCACTACGTGACCACACCCGAGCGGATGCGTCGAGCCATAGTCTCGATCCAGGACGAACTCGAGATCCGCTTGCAGGAGTTGCGGGCAACCAACCGCGTACTGGAAGCGGCCAGGCTCGAACAGCGCACACTGTCAGACATCGAGTCACTGGAGCAGTTTGGCCGGGTGGGAGGAATCGAGAACTACAGCCGACATCTGACGGGGCGTGCGGCCGGTGACGCCCCACCGACGCTTCTCGACTACTTTCCAAAGGATTTCCTGTGTTTTCTGGATGAGTCTCACATGACGGTCCCTCAGCTTTTCGGAATGTATCGGGGGGACCGTGCGCGCAAGGATGTCCTCGTGAACTATGGTTTCAGGCTGCCATCCGCGGTCGACAACAGGCCTCTACGCTTTGACGAGTTCAATGAACGCCGCGGCCGAACCATCTACGTGTCGGCGACGCCAGGGCCGTGGGAGGCCAACCTCTGCGTACCGGATCGCATGGCGGAGATGATCGTGCGGCCGACCGGACTGCTTGACCCCGAGGTCGAGATTAGGCCTGCCCTGAACCAGGTCGACGACCTGCTGGACGAGGCCCGTCATGAGATCGAAAAGGGAAATCGCGTCCTGGTTACCACGCTGACCAAACGGATGGCGGAGCACCTGACCGAATTCCTGCGGGAGGCGGGCATCAAGGTCACGTACATGCACTCTGACATCAACACATTGGATCGCATCCAGATTATCAGGGACCTGCGTGATGGGACATACGATGTCCTGGTCGGGATCAATCTGCTGCGTGAAGGGCTGGATCTGCCGGAAGTAGCGCTGGTTGCAATTCTCGACGCAGACAAGGAGGGTTTCCTGCGCAGCGAAAGGTCACTGATTCAGACGTTCGGCCGTGCAGCTAGAAATACCGAAGCGCGGGTCATAATGTACGCCGACACCATGACCGGTTCGATGAAGGCCGCCCTGGATGTTACTGATGAGCGCCGGCGGCGCCAGATTGAGTTTAACCGGGAGCACGGAATCACTCCGCGGTCGGTCAAGCGACGTCTGTTTTTCGTCGAGGAAGCGCAGGAGGCTGCTTCGGTGGCTGGCGTCCAGGACACGTCAGGGTTGTCCAGGCTGGTCCAGAACCCGGTTGAACTGGGGAAGACACTTACGAAACTGAAAAAGCGGATGCTTGAGGCTTCGGCGGCCCTGGAGTTTGAGAAGGCTGCCGAGATCCGCGACAGGATTCGTGCGATCCGAAACGTGATGGGAAACCTCTGAGCGACGCGAAACTTTGAGGTGAACCAACGAGACTTCAGTCTTCGCGGGGAGCGTTGTGCTCGAGTTCCAGCACAGAGTCTCTGAACAGAACAGTCATCGAACCTTCGACGTCATCGCGAACAACCACTCCAAGTCCGTGTGCCTTGTGGGAGATCACATCATCCTTGTGATATGAACGGAATCTGTCGTAGACCTTGGCTTTCATCGGTGAAACATCGGCGGTCGCCTCTTCCCAGAGCCGCCTCATGACGGCCTCCTGCGTCAACTCCGCCTCGGGTGAGTTACCTGACCCGCGGGTGCCTTTCCCGGACTTGGCCGACGATGCGCGGGCGGCATCCGGGCCCCGGGTATGTCTTTCAGCGATACGCATCGCTTTTGCCACCAGCTTCCGGTGTTTTTCTTCCATGTCCACAGGTGGTTTGAAGTCCTGAAAATGGCCGCAGGTACCGCACTTGACCTTTGCCAGATTGCCTTCGCCGTCGAGCGCGGAAACAACTCCGTCAAGGTTCAGCCTGCAATACCGACAGTAGATCTCGATATCGGCTCCGAGACGATAGCCACCCGTTTTTTCGCCGCCCATCGCAACCCCCTGTATCCTGGGCACAATTTCCAACCCAGGTTTCTTTTTCAGGCACATTTTCAGATCAAAGGAATTCGAACCCAGGTTTCTTTTTCGGGTCGACTTCAGACACCGATAACTCGAACCCAGGTTTCGTTTTTACGATAACTCGAACCCAGGTTTCGTTTTTACGTCGTTTTCACGTTATCAGGTCGGTGAAGTCCGCCTGGACGAGAACTCAGGCACTTCCCTGCCGCCACCCGGATGTCACACACCCTGAAGAAACTGCACCCACACCTGTCTAACCCTAGGACCATCGAACTCGGAAAAAAACACGTGCTGCCACGTACCCAGTTTCAGTTCACCATCCTCAACCGGAACCAGAAGGGAGCAGCCCGTCAGGATGGACCTGATGTGCGCATGCGAATTTCCTTCCGCGTGCAGGTAGTCCTGCCTGGGCGGCACCATCTGCTCCAGCGTCGACTCCACATCCGTCACAACGTCAGGATCTGCCCCTTCATTACAATAGATTCCGGCGGTAGTGTGTGGGCACCACACCAATGCCGCTCCAGACCATTTTCCACCCTCAGCGACCACCATCCTTACCTGCCCGGTAATATCCAGAGTCTGCGCAGGTCGCGCCGTGCGCACATCAAAGCATTTCATCTCCAACCTCCCGCGGACAGTCGATTCAAATCAACGGTCATCGCTGTCGCGCCCGTACGCGCACATGATATCCGAACTCGGGCACGCACAGAATCGACTTGCTCGCTTTCTCGATGAGCGATGTATGGAGTCGGA
Organism: uncultured Anaeromyxobacteraceae bacterium; assembly: GCA_964573455.1. Classification (GTDB taxonomy): domain Bacteria; phylum Myxococcota_A; class UBA9042; order DTJE01; family DTJE01; genus JAGOFO01. Next base: position 7,823 of record CAZNJW010000017.1, read on the forward strand.
AAATGTGGTAATAGATACGCGAAAGCCATCGCCGCATTTCGGCGACAAGGAGACGACGTGAGCGAACCATCGGATGTCACAACTTCGGACGCCGGAACGCCGGCGATCGACATGACCAAGATACTTGCAACACACTCACCACGGGACCTGTTGATTGTCGGCCTCGTCTACGCTCTCGGCGGCGGAGGTGTTAATGCAGTAGTCGGCGTGCGCTTCCTGATGGGTAAAACCAGCCAGGAGTTCGCCGCGGCAATCATGTTTTTCGTCGTGGCGGCCCTGATGGTGGTTGCCGGAATCTGGTGTCAGGTGAAACGAGCTCGTCTTCTAAAGGCATCCCGCAGCTGAATCCGACGCCGATTGCACCGCGTCAGGCGAACCTTCACCATACTGCATCTTTCGTTTCAGCCACAAAGTTCCACGGACTGTTCAATCCAGCTTGAACCACTCAACATTTCTTTCCCCGGCTTTGATGGTCACCACCTTTCTAACGGTAACGTTCGACTCGCTGACGACCTCGATCGTGTGCGGGCCCGGTTCAGGATTACGGATTGTCACTGGAGTCTGCCCTACCGGCCGCCCATCAAGAGTAGCCTGGCCAAAAGGTTCGGCATTGATGATCAGTGTCGTCGCTTTGAGCACCGTTCCCGTCGCTGGAGCGGAAGGAGCAGGGACGATGACCGCTTGCGATTCCAGGACAGATTCAGCCGCAGGTAATGGATCTCGGGAAGGTTGCGAACTCGTCGATACATTTCCAGACGCCGAGACCATTCCGGAATGCGAAGGGATGGAAGTGTTCCTGGAGACTTTCGGCCTGTTTGTCCGGGGACGCTCGGCCACAGGTTTTGTCTTTACCGTGCTTGCAGCCTTTGAAACGGACTCCGGCGTGGTCTTCTCAACATTGGACTCAGACACCGGGACGGGCTCAGCCGCGGGTTCCACAGGAACCTGGTCGTGGGCAACCGCCTGAGGCAACGTAGACGAAACAGGAACAGTCGTGTCTTGATCATCTCCCGTTGGTTCCGGAACTGTGGTCGCCACCACAGGATAGTCTGCAGATAAGGATACTGTTGGAACTCCGGCGTCGGACATCACAAGATAGACAACTCCAGCCACGGAGCCAATTCCCATGACGGCAAACAGCAATGCAAGCCACTTCAAACTGTGACCCGCGGATGCTCTGGTGCGGTAAGCCTCAAACTTTGAGGAGGTATCAGAGACCATGGAATGGTTCTCAGCAATCCCCTTGTCCGGCTCGTTGACGAAGGCGGATGAACCTTCACAAGGAAAACCGGGGTGATTCAGTTCAACCACGGTTTCGGTCGTGATCGAGCCTGCCACCGCTGCTCTTCTGCCGACATCGGCGGCATCAGCTAGAGCCAAGCCGAACTGGTCGATGTCTTCGAAACGATCCCCCGGGTCTGGAGACAATGCCTTGAACAAGACGCCACGAACGGTCGGCCAGACCCGCATGACTTCGTGATCCAGCAAAGGCGGTCGATCAGTCAACCTCTTCAACAGCGCCGCGCCTTTTGAATCGGGGAAAGGAAGCTGGCCTGTCATGGCTCGCAGCACGACGAGGGCGAGCGCGTACTGATCGGTTCCTCCGTCTGGAAGAGCGCCGAAGAGCACCTCGGGCGCCACGTACTCGGGAGTCCCGATGAAGGCGTTTGCCCTCGTCAGTTCCGGCAGTCCCCCATCAAAATCCGGCATGGCCCACAGGATGCCGAAGTCGATGATCTTCGCTCTTTCTCTGGCTGTTCCGTCATCAATAATGAAGATATTCGATGGCTTGATGTCCCTGTGAACTATTCCACAACGGTGGCATTCGCCAAGGCCGGCGGCGACACCGGCGACGAGATTCGCAACCCTGCCTGGCTCCATGCGACCAGACGCGGCCAGAATTCTGTCCATCGTGACGCCGCGCAGATATTCCATCACCAGGATCAGATCGTCATCATCGTCGACGAGAAAGTCATGACAGGTAACAATGTTCGGATGACTCAGACCGCTGCTCAGAATGGCCTCGCGCCTGAAACGCTCGCGAGCTACGGCGGGTTCCTCTGGCCCCCGTCGCATCACCTTGATGGCGACCTCGCGGTCAAGGTTAACTTGACGTCCAAGAAAGACTGTCCCAAAACCACCGGAACCGACCTGACGTCCAATCACATAACGTCCGCCGACGATCTCGCCCTCGACACCCTTCACAACGGTACCTCCGAATCCACCGGAGCATTCGGGAACAGTGAAACCCTGACTGAACTTTCGTAACAGGCCTCAAGAATATCGCAGTAAGCGATGATCACCAACCGTTATAACGCGCCAGACCAGTGGAAATGTATGAAACCTGGGTTGGTGAAAATGGAGGTGAAAATGGAAACCTGGGTTGGTGAAAATGGAAACCTGGGTTGGTGAAAATGGATGAAAAATAGAAACCTGGGTTGGGTGGAGAGATGATGGAAAGCGGTTGAGAACGCACGCCGACACTTGATAGAAGGCGGCTTACGTGGTAGGAATCACCGGGCATTTTTTGGGGCTGACCACAATGAAGAACATCCTGATTGTCATTGCATTTTTTATTCTGGTTTCGGGTGGTTTCGTGCTTGGCCGTGTGACCAGTGACTGGAATCCCTTCAAGGACAGTCCGTCCGAGCAGGTGGCTCAGCCGGCCGCCCAGCCAGCAGCGGCTGCGCGTCCCAGCCCGGCTACGGCGCCCCAGGCTGCCGCGAACCAACCTCCGCAGACATTCCCGGTGTCACCGATGTCCGACAGACCGGTGCCACGTCAGATCGCGATCCCCGAGGGAACCAAGCCCGCCACTGACGCCAGTCCGTCGCGCGGCCCCAAGGACGCCCCCGTCGTATTCATCGAGATCTCGGATTTCCAGTGCCCGGTATGCAAGCGCGCCCATGAAGGTCTGGCCCAGCTCGCCACTGACTATCCAGACAAGGTCCGCCATGTGTTCAAGAACAACGCCCTTGAGATGCACCCCAACGCCATGAGCGCAGCGGCAGCCGCGATGGCCGCCGCCCGCCAGGGAAAGTTCTGGGAGTACGCCGACATCCTTTTCCAGAACCAGAGGGCACTTACAGAGTCCGACCTGATGGGCTATGCAACCTCGCTCAAGCTGGACATGACGAAGTTCCGGAAGGACTTCGAGGACCCTGCCCTGCGTCAGCGCATAAAAACCGAGGGCAGCATCGCGATGGAGCTTGAGGCGCGCGGCACTCCGGCCTTCCTGGTCAACGGTAAGCTCCAGGTCGGCTGGGCGTCCTACGGCGCCGTCAAGCAGCAGGTGGAAAACGAAGCTGCCGCGGTCGAGGCCTTGGTCGCCTCCGGCATGAGCGTCGTGAAAGCCCGCGAAGAACGAACGCGCACCAACCAGCCGAAACACGAAAAACTGTTGAATACTCCAATGGGAATCGAAATTTCCGACCGTTGAACTTGACCTTTTCCCGATAATGCCAATTATTCCCCGGACGGCTGGTTCGCCGTCCCGCGACTCACTACGGTTATACCGTAACGAACGGAAGGTAACGATGAGCACGAACGATCCGACAGGCAGTGAGATCATTACGTCAATCCCGATACTCCCGCTGCGCAACGCGGTCCTCTTCCCGGGCCTGGTGATGCCGCTGGTGATCGGTCGGGAGAAAACCCTGCGCCTGCTCGACGAAGTGATCGAGGGCAAGAAGACATTCGGCGTGGTCACCCAGAAAGACAAAGAGGTGATGGATCCATCGCCATTCGACATGTACGCGTACGGTTCCACCGCGCGCATCCTCAGGGTCGTCAAGGAACGCGACCAGGGCCTCGACATCGTCGTTCAGGGCATCTCCCGCTTCAAGGTTCTTGAATTCACGGCTTCCGACCCCTATCTCCAGGCCAACATCGAGATCGTGCCTGACTCGCTGGGGGATCCTGTTGAACTCGAAGCCCTGATGCGAAACATGAAGACTCTGGCGGCCGAGTCGCTGACCCTCACCCCCGAGGTTCCCGCCACCGCCGCCGAAATCATCGAGCAGGTCGACCAGCCCTCGCGGCTGCTCTATCTGGTCACGTCCAACCTGCAGATCGGCATCGCGGAAAAGATGCGCATCCTGCAGATCGCCGACGTGCCTGAAGCGATGCGCGAGACGCTCAAGATCCTCAGTCACGACATTGAAGTCCGCCGGGTCACACAGAAGATCAACATCGAAGTGAAGGGCGAGCTGAACAAGAATCAGCGGGATTACCTTCTGCGTCAGCAGATTAAGGCGATCCAGAAGGAACTGGGCGAGGCCGAGGACGACAGCGACGTGCTCGACGACATCGCTGAAAAGATCCGCAACACGAAACTGACCGACGAGGTCCGCAAGATCGCGGATAAGGAACTGCGCCGCCTGCGTTCCATCCAGACGTCTTCACCGGAGTACACGGTCGCCCGCACTTACCTGGACTGGATTACCGACCTGCCGTGGGGGGTCGAAACCGAGGACAATCTGGACGTCGAGCACGCCCGTCAGGTTCTCGACGCCGACCACTACGATCTGGTCAAGATCAAGCGCCGTATTCTGGAACACCTCGCGGTGTCACGACTTCGCAACAACATGCGCGGCCCGATCCTGTGTCTGGTGGGACCTCCCGGCGTTGGCAAGACCTCGCTGGGCCAGTCTGTAGCCAAGGCACTTGGACGCAAGTTCATCCGGGTGTCTCTGGGCGGCGTACGGGATGAGGCCGAGATTCGCGGTCACCGTCGAACCTACATCGGTGCCCTGCCCGGCAAGATCATCCACAGCCTGAAGCGGGCCGGTTCCTCAAACCCGGTCTTCATGATGGACGAGATCGACAAGCTCGGTCGTGACTGGCGCGGCGACCCGACCAGCGCCCTGCTTGAAGTCCTGGATCCGGAACAGAATCACGCTTTCATGGATCACTATCTGGACGTGCCGTTCGACCTTCGAGGGATTCTGTTCATCACGACGGCCAACGTCACCGACACGATTCCGGCACCTCTGCTTGACCGGATGGAATTGCTTGAGCTTCCTGGCTACACACCCGAAGAAAAGATCGAGATCGCGAAACGGCACCTGCTGCCCAAACAGATTTCCGAGAACGGTCTGAAGCCCGAGCAGGTAAACCTGTCCGATCAGATGATTCTTCTTGTGATTGAGCGCTACACCCGCGAGGCCGGCGTCAGAAACCTCGAACGCAACCTGGCGTCGCTGTGCCGTGGAATCGCGGTTCGATTCGTCGAGGGTAAATGGGACTCGCCCGCCATCGACGCGGACATCATCAGTTCCATCCTGGGTCCCGAGGTATACCAGTCCGAGACCGGTGATCGCACTGATACACCCGGCATCGCGACTGGACTTGCGTGGACCGCGACAGGTGGCGAGATACTCTTCGTCGAGGCGACCCGCATGCCGGGACGCGGCAAGCTGAAACTGACCGGCCAGTTGGGCGACGTCATGAAGGAGTCCACCCAGATTGCCCTGTCATATCTGGAAGCAAATGCCGCTGACTACGGGATAACCGCTTCCCGGTTCGCAGACACCGACATACACGTGCATGTGCCCGCGGGTGCCATCCCCAAAGACGGTCCGTCTGCCGGCGTCACTATGTTCACGGCGCTGTATTCGTTGATGACCGACCGCAAAGTCAGGAACGACACGGCCATGACGGGCGAGATCACCCTGCGCGGACTGGTTCTGCCGGTTGGCGGGATCAAGAACAAGGTTCTGGCGGCCCATCGCGGCGGGATCAAACGCATCATCATGCCGGAACGCAACCGCAAGGATCTGGAGGAGATTCCAGAGCAGGTAAGACGCGAGGTCGAGTTCGTATTCGTTTCGCGCATCGACGAAGTGCTTAACCAGATGTTCGGCCCGATTCTTCCGGCCCCTGAGGCCGACGGCGTTCCAGACGCGACGGGACCAGGCCAGGTACAGGGCTCGGTACCGGCGACACCGATTTCAGCGCACCGCGAGATTGTCTCTTCCTTTGAACCCGACGAGGACGATGAAAAGCCTTCAAACGTCAGCAGCGAAAAGGAAGAAGAACTGCCTCCGCTGCCCTGGCTCCACCAGTAGTCCCGGCCAAGCTTATCCAGCATAGACTCACACTGATCCCCGCGTGGTTGCGGCAGAACCCTGCCACCGATCTTCCTGCGACATGCGATCACGTGCTAAATGTCTGAATACATCGTCGAGAGGTGTGACGCGATGAACAGGATGGTTGCGAATGCTGAGCGCGCGCTTCGGCAGGTGCTCGACCTGCGCAAGTCGGAAAGGGTTCTGATAGTCACCGACAAGGCCTCCCGCGACGTGGCTTCGGCCTGGGGCAAAGCTGCAGCAAAACTTGGGGCGGACGCAGTAACCTGGGTCATACCCGAACAGGCGAGACCGCTGGCATCGGTTCCGGAAAGCCTTGCCGCCTGCATTCCCGGTACGGGTGTGGTCATCACCGTCTTTTCGATACGGCTCGGCGAGACCCCGTTCAGACTTGAACTGGTAGGCATGCTTGCGGGAAAAGTGCGAAGGATCGCCCATTGCCCCGGGATTGACGCGGCGATGATGACTGCAGGCGGGATGTCCGCCGATTTTCCGGCCATGGCAAACGCCGCGCGCGAGTTGATGCGCCGGCTGTCCGGAGCTGTGACGGCACGCATTACCACGCCTGCCGGAACTGAACTGACCATGGACATCAGGAGACGAACCTTCGTTACCGACACCGAGATCACGGACGGTGGCGCATGCAATCTTCCGTGCGGTGAAATGTGGTGCGCGCCGGTGGAAAACGGTGCCGACGGAATCCTGGTTTGCGACGGCTGCGCCGGCGACCTGGGTTCTGTGCCCTCGCCCTTAAAGCTGGTCATCAACAACGGCCGTGTCTCCTCGGTGCTGTGCGAGGACGAAACCTTCCGCCAGGATGTTGAAGCCATGCTCGAGTTCGACTCCGGCGCCTCTCGCATCGGGGAGTTCGGCATCGGACTCAATCCCCAGGCCCGGCTGACGGGGAACCTGCTTGAGGACGAAAAGGCGGCCGGCACAGCGCACATTGCGTTCGGCAACAACCTCGGCAGTCCTGGAGGCGCCAACCGTTCGAAAACACATCAGGACTTCCTGTTCCACAGCCCCACCATAGCGATCACGTTCGAGGACGGCCGCGAGGACACGGTCATGGTGGCCGGGCGCATCTCACGCCAGAGGCAGGCAGGCCGACGCCCGGCAAACGGGTTCTGGTCCGACATACTCGTGGTGACAGACTTCTCGCCATCCTCCGAGGAAGCAGTCATGACCGCCGACAGACTTGCCCGTCTGTTCGGGTCCAGACTGATCTGCGCTCATGTGCTGGACTCGCACGGCTGGATCGGGAGTGGACTGACAGGCCAGGGCCAGACTCATCGCCCGGAGATCCAGGGGATGCTGGCGACCGAGGCGGTGCGAGCGCTTTCCGCGATGGTCTCACACCTGACAGGCAGGACTCCGGATGACTTCGAGGTCAGGGTTCTGACCGGCGACACCTCGATTGAACTCGACGCAATGGTCGCCGGCGAGGGGATCGATCTGATTGTTACCGCCCTGGGACAATCCGTTCAGGGAAACAGGCGACACGCGGCAGCGACGCTGAAAGGCATCATCGAACACGCAGACTGCGACGTTCTCATTGTCAAATCTTGAACATTCAGCATATGGGGGTGTGAAAGACGACGACAACGACTTATCCTTGTTGTGTAACAGTTCCGGAGGCATTTCAAATGGGAGCTTTCATGACACTGTTGATGGTCGTGCTTGCCGTAACCCTTTGTGCGGTCGTTGTTGGTGTGTGGCTGATCTCGAGGGCATGGCCCGCACGGACCGGCGCCGAGGGAATGGCAGGCAAGGAAGGCGTCGCGGTCGGGCCGATCGACCGTACAGGCAGTGTTCTGCTGGAAGGTGAATACTGGAAGGCCCGTGCCGCACAACCGATCGCCGATGGGACGCCGGTGGTGGTCACAAGGGTCAAGGGATTGGTCCTGATCGTCCAGCCGTCCGCGGAAAACAACAACTGAGTAAGGAGGTTCAAGATGCCGGGCTCTATTGATGCATGGGTGATCCCCGTTGTCGCTGTGGTGCTTTACCTGCTGTCGTCCGTGAAGGTACTCAGGGAGTACCAGCGCGGCGTCATTTTCCGGCTTGGCCGCCTGCTGAAGCAGCCGAAGGGCCCGGGCCTGATCTTTGTCTTCTGGCCGATCGACAAGATGATTAAGGTCGACCTGCGCACGGTCACGATGGACGTCCCGTCGCAGGACATCATCACCAAGGACAACGTCAGCTGCACGGTGAACGCGGTCGCATACTTCCGCGTGGTCGACGCGACCCGGGCGATCGTGGACGTCGAGCATTTCATGTATGCGACGTCTCAGCTGGCGCAGACCACTCTTCGAAGCGTTCTTGGCGAAGTGGAGCTGGACGAGTTGCTGTCCCAGCGTGAAAAACTGAACATTCGTCTACAGGAAATCCTGGACCGTCACACCGACCCATGGGGAATAAAAGTAACCCTCGTCGAGATGAAGCAGGTCGATCTTCCCGAGGAAATGAGGCGCGCGATCGCCAAGCAGGCCGAGGCGGAGCGCCTCAAGAGGGCCAAGATCATCCACGCTGAAGGTGAATTCCAGTCATCCGAGAAGCTGGCGGAAGCGGCGGCGGTGCTTTCCAGGAACCAGGCAGCACTGCAGCTTCGCTACCTGCAGACACTTTCGGACATCGGCATCAACAATGCCAAGACGATTGTATTCCCCTTCCCCACCGATCTGCTGGATGGCCTGAAAGGCATCAAATCGAACCGGACTGACCTCTGATCGCCGCACCCACAGCACTGCAAAGCTGATCGTTTGAGAATGGCTTGAACAGCAGTCGAAGTCTGCGTTGCTCGACACTTCTGGCGGTACTCGGGTCCGAAATGCCACCAGAAATGAAGACCAGGCGATCCAGAATGCCGGGGTCAATCTCGGCCAGGCGATCCGCGAGGACCAGACCACCGCCGGGGCGATTCACGTTCATGTCGATGACGACAGCGTCGATTCTGCCCGCCGCGGCGTATTCCAGCGCGGAGGAAATCGAGTCGGCAGCCAGAACCGTTACGCCTTCATGAAGTCCTGAATCGACGAGAGCCGTCCTGATCACCTCGGTCGCGAGAGCCCGGATTCCATTGTCATCATCGACAACCATCACCTTGACGGAAGCCGGGGCAACCCCGACCGGTTGCTCTGAGAATGGTTCCGGACGCAAACCGGCAGTCTCGAACTCAAGCTTATCGTCGTCGAATGCCTTCTGGCAGCGTAACGCCTCCTGCTGGATTCTATCGATATGCTTCAGACAGTCGGCCGGGATGTCACGGCGCCCCACAAGAATCTTCGAATAGCCGAGAATCACCGTGAGCGAATTCATCACATCGTGGCGAAGATTGGCCACACGATCCATTTCGGCTCTGATACTGGAGCGCGACACTTGGTCACCACAATCGGTTTGTGGCATTTTACAGGTTCAATATTGAAAGTGGTACAAAATTACAAGTCAGGGAATGACGTTTCGATAGCCGGGGCGAACCTCTAGGCGCGCGGGTGTGCCTTCTTGTACACCTTCTTCAGGTGACCACGACTCACATGGGTATAGATCTCGGTTGTCGATATGTCTGCGTGGCCCAGCATCTCCTGAACTGAACGGAGGTCCGCGCCGTTCTCGACCATGTGCGTGGCAAAGGAATGCCTGAGCTTGTGCGGTGAAATATTCTTGAGCAAGCCGGCCTTGATCCCATAACCCTGCAGATTCTTGAAAAAGCCCTGCCTGGACAACACCGTACCGCGGGCAGTGACGAACAGAGGCTCGCGCCTGAAACGGGCGTTCGCGTCCGCTTGTCGGTCGGCCCCGCGGCGCACCTTGACGATCTGTCGCCCTTTCATCAACAGTGGACGTCCGTTATCAAGGTAATCCAGCAACGCCTCGCGGCAGGAGTCGGAAATGGGCACCAGGCGCTCCTTGCGTCCCTTTCCCCTGGCCATGACGAACCCCGCCACGGTGTCGATGTCCCCGATCGCCAGTGAAAGTACCTCGCTGATGCGCAGGCCGGAACCGTAAAGGACTTCCAGGATCGTTCGATCACGCAGGCCCTGCGGGGTTGCGACGTTCGGTGCGGCGAGCACGGCATCGATATCCATCTCGTCGAAAACAACCGGAAGAGGCGCGTTGAACGAAGGCACCTCGAAGTCCTCCATCGGATTAGCTTCCAGCCCGGTCTCGCGACAGTACCACAGGTAGAACTGACGCAGGGCGACCACTGCGGCCGACAGACTGCGATCTCCAAGCCCCAACTCGCGAAGTGACCTGGCGAATTCCTCGAGTTCAAGTCTCGACAACGAGCCCGGATCTGCTTCCTCACCGCGCAGAGCGACCAGCCAGGCAGCGAAGCGGCTCAACGTTCGACCATACGCCTCGATCGTGTGCCGCGACAGGCCCCTGCGGACGATCAGGTCGTAATTGAAGTCATCGATCAGCTTGTCAAGCGGTTTCATCATCTGTCCCCCGCTTCAGTCCCGAGGCGTCCACGAATCGAGCGATCCTCGGGATTGTAATACGCGGCACGGAAATACAGCTCACTGGCGGCGTCGACATATCCTGCGCCCTTAAGCCAGTCCCCCGCGGAAACCAGATTCCAGGTCACAACCCTCCTGGTCTCGACATTTGACAAAGGCGCCCGGCCGAGCACTCGATCGATCGACAGCAGATGAGCATCAACCCCATTATCCACCGCCGGTTCACCCCCCGAAAAAGAAACCTGGGTTGGTTTTACTGGGTGGGTTCCGGGGCCCGAAAAAGAAACCTGGGTTGGGCTGGGGGGCTCGACAGGACTGGGGGAGACAGAAAAGAACCAGCCGGCGAAGGAGACGCGGTCGAGGGGGGCAGCGAAGTCGGGAGACGGGTCAAGAAGAACCGGTCTTCGAGAGGCAAGCGTTTCAAGGGCCGGCCATGAAACCTGCGACGTTGCCTGGAAGCCGTCCATCAGGCCGGCAAGGTCGGCGTCCCGGCGGGTCATCTCACGGGCGTACCACTGACCGCCACGCGCCTTGTAGTAAAGACTCTGCTGAACAAGCGAAACATCCGGCCGCGCTCCCTCGACGATCTGCTGGTACTGCATCAGGAAGAATACCGGGTAGTGCGACACCAGCACGACCGAGCCGCTGGGGACATCGCTCCAGACCAGTCTGGAAACCCGCCGCGTGTGGTCAAAATGCGATCTGTCGCGTCCGACGTCGATGCCGGCGGGGATGACCGCGACGACCATCGCGGCAAGCAGCGACGAGGCAATGCCGCGGACGACCCGGCCCGCCCTGCCCCCGCCGGCTGCCATTGGAAGGCAGAAAAACGAAGCGGCCAGAACAGCGGTCGCGGCCAGCGCGGTCAAAAAGTAACCGTGGTCGTCCGGATTCGAGGGATCGAGGATCCCCATCATGACCTTGGATCCGAAACCGCCGGCGGCGAGCAGCAGCAAGACGACAATCTCACGGGCAGCTCCGGAACGCGCGCATAACCAGGCGCCACCGAGCGACAGGACTACCCCGGCCACGCCCAGAGAACCGGCAGCGACAACCGACGCCAGCGCAAGATTCTGGCCGATGCCACCCCCCGACTGCTCGAAGCCCCCGAGCGACTGAGAAAAGATGGATGCTGACACATACCAGAAGAAGCCGGCCGGGTCACTTACCGGAAACCAGGTGGGCCAGGCTCCGGCGGCCGAACGAACCCATAGATAAAGGTAACAGCACACCGCCACAAGGCACGCCGTCACGGCCGCGGCAATGACCGTCCGGGTGTCCCGCCGGGACCGGAAAGCAGCCACCAGCACGGCCGGGCCTGCAAGAAAAGCCAGAAGGTGATGATTGGCGAAGGCCAGACCCATCAGAACAGCGGCCGCCATGGTGCGGCGCGCGTCGGTGCCGTCGGGACTGGATATCAACAGATAGACCGAGCCAAGGACCAGGGCCGCGTTAAGTGTGTAGACCTCGGCGGCCATCGCCTGGATCATCGAGGAAGCGCCCAGTCCGTAAAGCAGTCCCCCGGCCACTCCAACCAGAGTCGATGCGTGACGCAAACGCCCCGTCCTGCCGTCCCTGTTCAGATGGATAAGAACACGCTGCGCAACGACGCTGGCTATTCCACCGGTCAGCCCAGCTGCGATCGCACCCAGAATCGCTCCGACCAGGTTCAGTCTGAACGGAACGTCGCCAAGCGGCAGCAGCGACGCCAGTTTCATCAGAATCGCGACCACGGGGTGACCTGGTGGATGAGCAAGTCCCAACGCTGCAGCCGCGGTCATAAACTCAGGCGAATCCAGCCAGTAAGCAGTACCGGGCAGCCAGTGCAGATAGAAAACCAGTGTGACCAGGAATACCGTGACGATGACGGGAACCGCCTGGCCACCCGGCGCTGGCAGAAGACCTGTCCGCGCGTCACCGACATCGGCCAGATCAGTTCGATCCAGTTTTCCCGCCACAGCCACACTCCGTACTGTCGATCACCGAATCATCCGCGCCGACCTTCACGAGCCCGAATGCACTTGCCGGGGCCGCCGATGGAAACAACGGCGGATGCGGCGCCTCGGGACTTCCCGCAGGCAGCACCCAGCGGACACTTCCCAGACGCTCCATTGCCCTGGCGTGCTTCGATCTGGTCTGCGCGCCAAGTCTGAGCCCCGCCCGATCCGCGTGTAAATCGATAACCCGACGGGCCAGCGACGCATCCTCGTGCTCGGCCTCAATCTCGAAGTCACGACTGCCATCAGGAAACACCGTCTCGTCAAGCTCGAGAGTCACTCCCCAGGCAGTATCGCAAACCGCCCGCCTGGTCATGGACCAGCCGCTCACGACCAGCGGTTCGTCGGCAATCACCACGGAAAGATTCTGAAAACCGGCCAACGACACCGGAACCGCACTTTCCGGGACGGTGATCCACTCGACCGCCGTCTCTCGGTCAAAAGAAACCTCGGTCTCATAATTGCAGAAAACACCGTCACCGCCGTGCGCTGAACGTACCGGCGTCTTCATCGTCAAAAGCGCGAAATCCGGCGTGACCCTGATCCTGAGCGAAATCCGATTCGAACGCAGCCGGCTGGATACGGTATCAAGATACACGTTCAACTGCAGTCCCCAGCGCCTGGGAACTGGCAGCACCGACGCCAGCGCGAGGTAATCCCCGGCACCATTGACGGTCAGCTTGACCTCGCGCTCGATCGCCTGTCCTGACTGAGCCATCCGAAGACCCCGCAAAATGGATTACCGGAAGAGGAAGTGTGAAAGAACCAGCGCCAGCAGTCCACCTGAAAGAAAGACTGTCAAACCGATCGCCAGCCCCAGCGAAGGCGACAGTTTCCAGAAGCGCTGCGACGAAACCGTCGGCACGACCATGGTATCCGCCGAATCCTGACAGGCTTCATCCCCACCAGGCAAATGACCCGCCTTTGCGCTTGGATCCTGCTGGCCTGGTGACGGAAGAGCCCGCTCGACGGCTATGAACTCGGCACGTATCTCGGCTGCCGACTGGAACCGGTTTTCCCGCTTCTTTTCGATCAGCTTCTCGACCAGACGGACCATCCTCTCGGGCACATCGGGCCGCAACGGGCGCATGTTCGGAATCGGGTTGATCAGGTGCGAGGTGGCGATCTCGATGACGGAATCCCCGCCGAACGGCATCACCCCGGTCAACATCTGGTACAGGACGATACCCAGAGAGTAGTAATCCGACCTGCCGTCCAGTTCATCGCCACGAATCTGCTCGGGGGACATGTACTCAGGCGTGCCGAACACCATACCTGTTGCGGTCTTGAATCCCGAGCCGTCGTCCCCGCCGTCCGAATCGCGAATCTTGGCGATACCAAAGTCGAGCACCTTTACGAACTGCGGGTCTGACCGCAGGGCCTCGATCATGATGTTTTCCGGTTTCAGGTCGCGATGAACCACGTTTCCGCCGTGAGCTTCGTCGAGAGCGTCCAGAACCTGTCTGGCGATATGTATGACGTTGCAGACCGGCAGAGGCCCCTCCCGGGCGATCATGCGCGAGAGGTCGCGACCGTTAAGGTATTCCATCGCGATGTAGAACCAGCCGTCCGCCGTCCTTCCAAAGTCCAGTATGCTGATGCAGTTCGGATGGTGCAGCCTTGAAGCGGCCTTTGCCTCACGGTGGAACCGATGCACCTGCCCCTCGTCGACAAGCAAATGCTTATGCAGCATTTTCAGCGCCACTGGTCTGGAAAGGTCTTTGTGCTCGGCTCGATAGATACTGCCCATCGCACCAGAACCGATCAATTCACGAACGATATACTTGTCGCCGACGACCTTTCCAATGAGTGGATCCGCCGGTTTGGCGCGCTCGGATTGAATTCGGCCTCCGCAGAAAGGACAAAAGCGGCTTCCCTGGGGCGCACCCCTGCCGCAGGAAGAACAAATACTCACCAGTACCCCCAATTCTGTCGGGCCTTTGCAATTCTATTCCCGGGTGCTAGGATTGACAAGCTGTACACTGGTCGGTACGACCCCTATCCCAGAGGTAGAACAGATGATTCGCTGTGTATTCTGCGGCACTGAAAACGACGAGATATTCAACTACTGTCTGAACTGCGGCAAGCCTTTGGAACAGTCGATGGATTCCTTCAAGGCTCGCGGGTCCGGAACAGCGGCAAGGCATAGCAGACTGGTGGTGGTCAAGTCTGACGGCTCCGAGGGTGCCTCGTTCGACCTGATAGCCGGTGAAAATATCGTCGGTCGCGGTCCGGTGGATATCGATCTTGGCGCTGATCCGCGCATCGCGGCGCGACACGCGATGATCGACATCGGGGCCGGTGTCGCGTTCCTGAACGCGATCGACCAGGAATACGGCACGTTCATCAGGATACGTGACTCCCGTGCGCTGGCGGACAAGGACCGCGTGCGGGTCGGTCACGTACTGCTTGAATACAACGCCGGAGTCCGCAGGCCGCACCAACCTGTCGAGGGTACCGAGTTGCTCGGCTCATCCGCCTCGTCCGATCAGAACGTGGCAGGAAGAATACTCAGACTGGGACCGAACAACACGGTGATGACAGCCTGGCTGCTGAACAAGCCCGAGGTGGTCGTAGGGCGCAGCTCCGGCGACATCATCCTTGGACAGGACGGCTTCGTGTCATCCCGCCACGCCGCGTTCGTCGTGAACGGCAATCAGTGCTCGCTCAAGGATCTGAACTCGACAAACGGAAGCTTCCTGATGGTTCGGGGACGAGTCGCGGTCAACGACGGGGATCAGTTGCTGATCGGCGGTTACCTGCTGAAGTTCGAAAACTCCTGATCGATCTGTTCCCGGCGCGCGGCGACCTCTGCCGCCGAAAACACCGGAATAACACGTATTCCAGCGGCTTCCATGTTCTCGCGTCCACCTTCGCCACGGTCGACCAGAACCATGCACGCGACCGGAACGAAGCCTTCCGCGACCACAGCGTCCCGGGCCTCCAGCAGAGAACCACCGGTGGTCAGCACGTCTTCCAGCAGAAGAACGCGCGCCCCGGCCGGCACCCCGAAGCGCCCCTCGATCCTGGATGCGGTGCCATGATCCTTTGCCTGCTTGCGGACCAGAAATGCCGGCATGTCGAGTCCATCGGCATGGGCGGTCATCTGGAAGGCGGTAACAAGCGGATCGGCGCCCATGGTCGGCCCGCCCACCGCGGCGACCTGAAGTCCGGACGCGACAAAGGCGTCCAGAAAGACGCGGCCACACAGGGTCGAGCCACGCGGATGCAGCGTAACCCTGCGGCAGTCCATGTAGTAGTCCGCGACGCGGCCAGAACGAAGAACCACGCGACGCTTTTCATAGGCGATAGCCGCGACAAGGGAAAGAAGTTCCGAACGTGCCTGCGCGCCGTCAATCTGGCTCATGACAATCTCCTGGAGTTTGAATCGCCGGTCAGCATCAGGACTCGGACTCGACCGGGGCTTCCACGTCATCGATAAGCGGAGCTCCGCTGCGGGGCTGCCTGGCGGTACGCGGAGTCTCAGCCGTGCGGGCGCGGGTGCCCGACGTCGCGCCACGGGAAGTCGGGGCGGTTCTGGCCACGGAGGCCGAAGGTCTGGTCGCGGTTCTGGAGGCGGTCGGCCTGGTAGAACCGGTCTGCCTTGTCGCCTGAGGACGATAGGTCGTGCCGCCGGCGGTGTTAACCTTTACAGGCTGCGGGTTCGAGTCGTCCATCACCAGCATCCCGGCAACGGCGCCGCCATCCACAAGCACCATCACCGGTGTCGCTATGTCGCCCTGGACCACGCCGGTTTCCTCGACCTCGACCTTGGAGGTCGCCCGGATATTGCCAACAAGAACGCCCGCGACCACGACGGACAAAGCCTCGATCTCGCCGTCCACCTCGCCATCATCCTCGATGATGACGGTGGCCGTCGAGCGGATCGTCCCGTCCACCCTGCCGTGGATGGAAACGTCTTCCTGGGCGTCGATGTTGCCGACGACAAGCGTATCCGGCCCGATCTCGGTTCTTCTGTTATCTGCCATCGATCAGCCCTCCCTGACGTCCATCTCGACGCGCCCCTTGAAAACCGCACCGTCCGAAATCAGGATCCTGCCGGTCCTGACGTCGCCGATCATGCGGCCGTCGGGAGCGATCTCGACCTTGTCGCGTCCGGTGACCTCGCCGTTCACGGTGCCGCGGATGTTGACGGCCCGCGCGGAGACGGTCGCTTCGACCCTGCCGTCCGCCTCGACCACCAGGTCGCCGTCCATGGCGACTTCACCCTCGACAAGACCGTGCACGCACAAACGGTCCGTGCCGCTGATCCTGCCGTTAATCCGGGTCTTGGTGCCAACGGTTGTTTCCGACATGAATCACTCCCCCCGGCTTTCGCGGACGCCGGTCTCCATGTTCAGCCTGCCGGTGAACACGGCACCTTCCTCGATCACGACGCGAGGTGCCTTCAATTCGCCGGTGCCGTGACAGCCGTTGACCAGCGTCACGATGTCGCTGCAGGCGGCCGTGCCGCTGAACTCGCCCTCGACCGTCAGCGCCTGGGCGTTGACATCGGCGTTGACATGGCCGGAAGCACCAACGACCAGCTCGGCCTCCAGATTGACGGTTCCCTCGACGCGCCCTTCGACCAGAAGAACCTCGGAACCCTCGATCTCGCCGCGGACAACAATATTCCTGCCAATCACGGCATCGAATTCATCACTCATCTGACACCCCGGTATGATTGCCAAAACATGACGAGGAAACGTAGCCCATGAACGGACTTCAGTCAAGACGGACAGCCACAGGTTATGAACGGGAATTTTCAGTCGGAAGGCGGCTGGCCACCGGATTCCGAGACTGTTGATTCGTCAGCGGGCGCGCCACCAGTGGAGGTGGACCGGGTGGCCTGTTCAACTGTCGGTGCCGGGGCCGTCTGTACCACGACCACGGGAGTGTCGCCGGACGATGTCGTCGCGGAATCCACCGTCGCGGTCACTTCCGCAGAGTCGGCTTCCTGAGTCGTCGATGCCCGGGGAGTATGACTGAGGGTTGCCGGCTCGAATCCGCAATCGACCATCAGCCGGTCTACTTCCCAGCCATCCAGCGTCTCCCTTTCCAGCAACGCGCAGGCAAGCGCTTCAAGAGCCGTCCTGCGCTCGGTAAGGATCCTGATCGCGGTCTCGTGAGCCTCGGTAACCAGCTTGGATATCTCTTGATCGACGCGCATCGCTGTCTGCTCGCTGACCGCGCGTTGATGGGAGAGTTCACGCCCCAGAAAGACCATCTCCTCGTTCTGATCCAGATGAACCGGACCCAGAATGGACATGCCCCACTGGGCGACCATCTTCCTGGCGATGTCCGAGGCGACCTTGATGTCCTGACCAGCGCCGGTCGTGATGTCCTCGAACACGACCTTCTCGGCAGCGCGGCCACCCATCAGAATCGCAAGCCTGTCGACCAGGTACCGACGCGACGCGGTGTGCCTGTCCTCAAGGGGAAGCTGCTGAGTCATTCCCAGCGCCATGCCGCGAGGAATGATCGTGACCTTGTGCAGCGGATCCGCGCCCAGGACCGACTTGGCTACGATCGCGTGGCCGGCCTCGTGATAGGCGGTCAGTCTCTTTTCTTCCTCGCCCATGACGAAACTCTTGCGGGCGGTGCCCATCATCACCTTGTCCTTGGCCTCGTCAAAGTCAACCATGCAGACCTTGTCGCTTCCACGGCGCGCGGCAAGCAGGGCCGCCTCGTTGACTATGTTGGCAAGATCCGCGCCCACAAAGCCGGGCGTACCGCGGGCCACGACGCCGAGATCAACGTCCCCGGACAGCGGAACCTTGCGCGTATGCACCTTGAGTATTGCCTCGCGGCCTGCAATGTCCGGGCTGGAAACCACAACGCGGCGGTCAAAACGGCCTGGACGCAGCAGAGCGGGATCGAGAACGTCGGGACGGTTCGTGGCAGCGACAATGATGACCCCCGAATTGGCCTCGAAGCCATCCATCTCGACGAGAAGCTGGTTCAGTGTCTGCTCGCGCTCGTCGTGACCGCCGCCAAGACCGGTGCCACGCTGACGACCGACCGCGTCGATCTCATCGATGAAGATGATGCACGGCGCCTTGCGCTTGCCCTGTTCGAAAAGGTCACGGACGCGGGAAGCGCCAACACCGACGAACATCTCGACAAAATCCGAACCGGAAATCGAGAAGAACGGCACGCCGGCCTCACCCGCGACCGCCTTGGCAAGAAGTGTCTTGCCAGTGCCTGGAGGGCCCATCAGGAGCACGCCGCGCGGAATGCGGCCACCGAGTTTCGTAAAGGAATCCGGAGATTTCAGAAATTCAACAATCTCGGAGAGTTCAACCTGGGCTTCCTGGATGCCGGCCACGTCCTTGAAAGTAACCTTGGTCTGGCCCTCGTTGGTCAGGCGTGCCTTGCTCTTGCCGAACTGGAAAAGCTTTCCACCACCGGACTGTGACTGGCGCATGAAGAAAATGAAGATGGCGACGAAAAAGATCATCGGAAGCCAGGACGTCAGCAGCGCCGTCCAGATGCCGCCGGTTTCGTCCTTGTAGGTGACCTCGATTCCCTCGGCGACCAGATCCTTCTGATAAGCGGTGATATCGCCGAACGTCTTGAATTCTTTGCCGTCAGCGAGTTTACCCTCGATCTTGCGTCCAGTCACGACGATCGACACGACCTTGTACATGGACTTGGACCCAGAGTCGGCTCCGGGCGTCACCGACGCTCCCAGTGGAGCCTTGACCGCGCTGGCAGCCGGGGCCGCAGGGACCGGTTCAGGGACAGGTTCAGGAACCGGAGCCGGTTCAGGGACAGGTTGGGGAGAAGGCGCAACATTCGCGACTTCGCCGGCCTGGTCGGAAGGGCTGGTGCTGTTCGTTTCTGCGGGAACCTGCGCCTCAACCGGGGCTGCCTCAATCGCGGTGGCCTGGATGGATGCATGCCCGACCTGCAAATCCGTCTGGTCGGGCTCACTGTCCGACCCCAGCGCCAGCACAATAAAGTCCGAGAATTTGATGTCGGTCGAGGATGGCTTGCGATCAACGGTCTTCACGATCGCGAAAAACACTCCGACCAGCAGCGCCCAGACAAGGATCGTCTTCACATTCTGTTTCAAATAGTCACCTGTTGTCGGTTCGCCGGAACCGGCGCCCGGACCGCGACACGCGTCTACATGCCCTCATGGAAGATCACTTCCGAGGCGGGACGGCGAGGCTTCATAATCGGGCGCCCGGCGTTAAGCGACGGCATGCCCAGAGCAATGACCATCACCGGCACATAACGCTCCGAAATTTCAAACGCGCGTCTGAGCTGGACTTCCGAAAACCCGCCCACCGGGCAGGATGAAATGCCCTTCTCGGAGGCCAGAAGCATCAGATTCATCGCAACCAGTGATGCGTTGCGAAACGACATCGAGGTCCGCAAACGCTCGTCACGAAGATAAGTACTCCGAATGGTCTCCGCCAGTGCCCGGCATTCATTTTGCTCGACCTGCCCGCCGCCGTTCGCGACGTTCCTGGCGGTAAGCAACTCCCGGGCAGCCTCGTCGGCCCGCTCCCATCCACGCGAGTCGCCGAACACAATGATCAGAGCCGATGCCTCGCGAATTTTTTCCTGTCGCCCACAGCAGTCATAAAGTGCCTGCTTGCGCTCACGGTCACGGACCACCAGAAAGCGCCAGGGCTGCAGGTTGTACTCGGACGGAGCCCTGCAGGCGTCCATTATGAGCTGTTCGATCTCTTCGCGACTCAACAGCAGAGCTTCGCGTTCAAACGACATTATCGAACGCCTGCTGCCGACGGCATCTGCAACGTCCATGCTGTCCCCCGCATTGCCGCGCGGTCAAAACCGGCACGGCGCTGCCAATTCTAAAGGAGATTTGCGGCCAGTTCGGCCAGCCTGGACCGCTCGCCCTTCATCAGGGTCACGGTCGCGGCGATGTCTGAATCCTTGAACTTCTCGGCGATGTAGGCAAGACCGTTGTTGACGGAATCGACGTAAGGATTGTCGATCTGGTAGGGGTCGCCCGTAAGAACGATCTTGGTGCCCTCGCCCACCCGCGTCAGGATGGTTTTGACCTCGTGCGGCGTCAGGTTCTGCGCCTCGTCCACGATCATGTACTGATTCGGGATCGAACGACCACGTATGTACGTCAGCGGCTCGACCTTGATCATGTTCATATCCATCAGTTCACGCGGGGACCTGTTAGATGTCTTGCGGTCCTGGCGACTGAGGCCCATCAGGAACTCCAGGTTGTCATGGATCGGCTGCATCCAGGGATTCAGTTTCTCCTCGACATCACCGGGCAGATAACCGATGTCCCGGCCAAGCGGGAAGATCGGGCGTGACACCAGCATCCTGGTGTAGGTCTCCTCCTCGGTGACTTTCTGAAGTCCGGCCGCGATCGCCAGCAGCGTCTTGCCGGTACCGGCCTTTCCAATGAGCGTGACCAGGCTGATATCGTCGCGCAGCAGGGCGTCGAAAGCGAAGTGCTGTTCCTTGTTGCGCGGCTTGATGCCCCAGACGGAGTCACGAACCTCGACCGTGCGGTACAGACGGCCCTCACGCGTTGCGGCGCGTGCCAGCGCACTCTGAGAGGGATTCGCCTCGTTACGGATCAGGAGGTACTGGTTGTGAAAGAGGCCAGGCAGGCCACCTGGAACATCGACATGCCCGACGCGGAACAGTTCGCCGATCAGATCGGGACCGAGCTGCATTTCGCCAATCCCGGTGTACAACTCGGTAACGTCCTTACCCTGCTTGTCGTAATCGACCGCGACCAGTCCCATGGCCTCGGCACGGATCCTGAGGTTGGTGTCCTTGGTTACAAAAACAACTGGAATATCCGGCTCGGCCGCCTTCAACTCGATGGCGGTGCCCATTATCAAACGGTCCATGATGTGGCTGAGATTCACGTCCCGGTGGACGATTTCCGCCTCGGACACGTCGCTGCGGGTCGAAAACAGCACTCTTACCGACCCGCCAGCCTCGGTCTGAACCCCGGTTCCAATGTTGCCAATCGCCCGCAACGCGTCGAGATCCCGCGATATCTGACGGGCATTCCGTCCAAGCTCGGACAACTCCTTCTTGAAGTTGTCGATCTCTTCGATGACATAGATAGGCACACAAACATTGTTGTCGGCGAAGCCGGTCAAGGCGTTCGGGTCATGCAGCAACACGTTTGTGTCAAGAACGAAATTCTTTTTCATTCTGGCTCCTGGTCAAAAGCCGAACCGGCGCAAGATTATATCCATTGACGGAAAAAGACCACCATGAGGGGGCTAAAACAGGCGAAGCCTAGAATGCCATCTCGACCGCCGCGTGGTCGCCGGACTTGATGATCTCGAGGCGCGCGGCCACGAACGGTAGAATGGTCCTGCAGTAGAACTCGGCGGTTTTGATCTTGCCGAAATAGTACTTCGCATCCGGGTTGTCGGCCACGAGCGCCGCCTTGTCCGTGTCCAGCGTCACACCCTTCTGCGCATAGAGTTCGTCCAGGCGGGCCGAGGCCACCGCCGCCTGCTGCAGCAGCATCCAGCCCCCGACAACTTCGCCGAACGCGTCCTGCATGGTGCACGCGTGAGAGAACAGGAAAGGCACGTCCCTCAAAGCCGCTGTCATCAGGCGCATGCCAGCCTCGGAGACCTGGTTGGCCGCCACGCGCAGACGGTTGCACCCGTCGGCCAGTGCGCGGTTTCCGGCGTTTGCCTGGGCGAACGTCGTAATTTCCTTGATGAAAGCAGAGAAGCTGGCCATGTTGTTCGCGGGAAGCTTTCTTCCGACGAAATCCATCGCCTGAATGCCGTTCGTGCCTTCGTAGATCGAACCAATCCTGGCGTCACGAACGAACTGCTCGAGCGGGTACTCGCTTGTGTAACCGTAGCCGCCCAGAACCTGGAGGCCGATATCGCACGACTTGAATCCAATGTCGGAGCACCAGGACTTGCAGATAGGGGTCATCAACTCGACAAAACTGCGGTACCTGGCCTTTTCCGCGTCGGTCGACGCGCAGCGGGCGAGATCCTCCCACATTGCCGTCGTGTAGAGCATGCCGCGCATCGCCTCAACGTAAGCCTTCTGGGTGAGCAGCATGCGACGCACATCCGGATGGGTCACGATCGGGACCTTCGGGGCACGCGGATCCTTCATGTGTTCGATGTCGGTGCCCTGAAGGCGCTGACCCGCGTATTCAAGCGACTTTTCGTACGCGATGGCTGCCAGTGCCATGCACTGCACGCCAATCATGATGCGGGCCTCGTTCATCATGTGGAACATCTGCTTCATGCCGGCTCCGCGATCGCCCAGGAGGTAGCCGACGCAGGCCCCGTTGTCGCCGAAGTTCAACACGCACGTCGGCGAGGCCTTGATTCCCATCTTGTGCTCGATGCGGGCGCAGCGGACGTCATTGCCGGCGAGCGGACGTTCGAGTTGTCCGTCTGGACCAACCCGATACTTCGGGACGATGAACAGCGACAGGCCCTTGGTGCCGGGGGCGTCGCCGTCGATCCTTGCCAGGACGGCGTGCACGATGTTATCGGCCATGTCATGGTCGCCGCCGGTGATGAATATTTTGGTTCCCTCGATCAGGAAGGTTCCGTCACCTCGGTCACGTGCGATGGCGCGGCTTGCGCCGACGTCGGACCCGGCGTTGTCCTCGGTCATGCACATCGTTCCGCCCCAGCCCCTTTCGACCATGCCGGACATGAAGCGATCCTTCAGCGCCTGGTCGCCGAACTTGTCGATCAGGTCGATAACGCCCTCGGTAAGCCCGCCCAGAAGCGAAAATGAGATATTGGCGCCCAGAAAGAGTTCGTGAATCACCTGATCCATCAAGACCGGCAGACCCTGGCCACCAGCTTCCTGCGGAACTATGGCACCAACCCAGCCGTCGGCGGCGTACCGCTTCCATGCTTCGACAAAGCCTGTCGGCATGGTCACGCCCTCGGGACCGAAACCGAGTCCTTCCTTGTCACCGACATCGTTGATCGGACCAAGAACCTCGGCGGCAAAGGCATGCGCAGCCTCGACGATTGCCTCGTAATCATCGGCTCCGAAATCGGCGTAACGCTCGAGTTTCTGAAGGTCGGCAGCTTTCAAAACGTCGAAAAGCAGGAACTTGATGTCCCGGAGATCGGCTTTGTAATCCATTGGTTGTTCCTCCTGTCGTGGGCCGCGGGATCGTGACTGAGCCTTCAGTCACACACGAAAACCCGTTTGCGTGAAACGCGCCACCGTACAATGACTTTTTAGCTTGAAACAATAAGCGCACGCGGTCAATAGCGCGTGTTCGCTCGGCAGCTACTGCTGACGGATCCGTGGTGTTGCGACTTTCCGGCAGATGAGATATTCAATTGCGTGGTTATCAAACGAAGGTAGTTCGATGTACACGTCAGATCAGGTCAGCCAGGACATTAAACGCGGCTCTTGGATTAGGCGGATGTTCGAGGAAGGGCTCGAACTTAAAAAGATTCACGGGGCCGAAAAGGTGTTCGACTTCACGCTCGGAAGCCCCTGCGTCGAGCCCCCTCCGCAGTTCTTCGACGCGCTCAGGGATGTTGTGGCGGACGAGACTCCGGGAATGCACACTTACATGCAGAATCCCGGGTACATTGAAACGCGGCGCGCGATCGCGGCCAGGCTGTCCCGTGAGGGCACACTGACCTATCCAGCCGAGAACATCCTGATGACCGTCGGAGCGGCCGGCGCGTCCAACGTTTTCCTGCGCAGCGTCCTGAACCCCGGCGACGAAGTCATGCTGGTGGCGCCTTACTTTCCCGAGTACTCGTTCTACATCTCGAATCACAACGGCGTGCAGGTAACTTCGCCCGCGACTCCGGACTGCCTGCCTGACGTCCGGGACATGGCCAGCCGCCTGACGCCCCGGACCCGCGTGGTGATGCTCAACTCGCCGTGCAACCCGACCGGACGCATGATCCCCGGATCAATTCTGAAGGAAATCGGTGAGATGCTGACCGAGCACTCCCGCCGGATCGGCAGACCGGTTTTCATCGTTTCGGACGAACCGTACCGCAACCTGCTGTTCGACGGACTGAAATACGAGGCGCCGGCCGACTACTACGACGACACCATCATCGTGACGTCCTACTCAAAATCGATATCGCTCGCCGGCGAGCGCATCGGATACCTGGCGATCAGCCCCCGGTGCGCCGGCGCCCGCGAGATCTTCGCGGCCGCTGCCTTCTGCACCAGGACGCTCGGGTTCGTCAACGCTCCCGCCATGATGCAGCGGGTGATGGCCAGGATTCAGGACTGGGAATCGAACGTGCCGGTCTATCAGGCCAAGCGAGACCTGCTGTTCAACGGTCTGACCGAGATCGGCTATGACGTGCCCAAACCGGAAGGAACCTTCTTCATGTTTCCGAAGTCTCCGATTCCGGACGACCCCGCTTTCATCATGATGTTGAAGGAAGAACTGGTCCTTGCCACCCCGGGATCGGGATTCAACGCACCGGGCAATTTCCGTCTTTCCTTCGCGGTTCCGGACAAGACGATCGTCGCCGCGCTTCCAGGTTTCGAGCGCGCCTTCCGCAAGGCGACCTCACGCTAGCTTACCCCTGTAAATTCAAGTACCTTAGCCAAAACTTCAAAAGCAACCAACTCACCCACTTTTACCAACCCAGGTTTCGTTTTTGGACCTTCCGGATACCAACCCAGGTTTCGTTTTCGGACCCTCCGGATACCAACCCAGGTTTCGTTTTCGGACCCTCCGGATACCAACCCAGGTTT
>CAZNJW010000018.1:0-31372 GCA_964573455.1 uncultured Anaeromyxobacteraceae bacterium
CCCTGGAGAAGACCAGGGCACCGAAGGTCAGGAGGAGGAGAGCTCCATTGAGTACCGGCATGGTGACGGGGAGGCCGAGAAGGTGAAGCGTCCCCAGCCACCATGCCAGCGGCATCAAGGCACAAAGAAGGGTCATCAGGATGGCCGCCGGACGGCGCAATCCGATGAAGAGCACGAAGAACAGGCCGACGGCGAACGCCGGGATGACCCAGCGGAGACCGTCCATGATCTTGCGGGACACCTGATAGGTCGCGAAGGCCGATCCGAAGTAGTAGGAAGAAAGCGGGCCGCGTTCGCGTTCGACGACGCTGATGATCTTTTCGGCCATCGCGGCGCTGTCGGCTTTGTCCGACAGCTTCACCATGATCACGTAGGCCTTCAGGTCTTTCGAGACGAAGGCCCCGGGAAGCTGGACGTTCGACAGGATCTTGCCGGCCAGTTCGTCCAGTCCCTCCCTGGTCATCGGGATGGACGGCACGGTGTTGTCGATGTGGACCGTGCCTTCATCGTCCACCTTGGTGGATTCGACGTTGATCACGCTTCGAACGGCTATGATGCCGTCGTCCTTCTTCTGTTCCTCAAGTGCCCTGGTGATGTTCGCCACACGGGACAGGCCGTCCGAGGTCAGTGGGTCTCCCGGTTCCTCGAGGCCAATCATCAGGTTGTTCAGCGCCCCGAACCGGCTGTTGAGATCCTGCCAGAAGGCGACCTCCTCGATGTCCTGCGGCAGGAATCCGGTGGTCCCGCCCTCTTCGGGCTGAATGGTCGGGAACTGGGTGAAGGAAAGCGCCGTGATCACGACCGCCACAACCAGCATTGGAAGGCGCTGCCTGGTCAGGAACGCGTGCAGTCTGCCCCACAGATTGGAATTGTTGTTATTCATCAATGTCTTTGCACCATCAATCAAGGCGCCTCGGCGAAGAGCGATTCATGCCCTTCGATAAGTGTCTGGCAGTCCATGGTCTCGTCGACACGCCTGAACTGGTAGAACGTGCCCTCTTCAGAGGGAACGACAGTGGCGCCGTTGTTAAGGAGAGGCTGGTCGGCTCCGAGCACGACTTCATCGACCGCGAACGTCATGGTGCCGGTGATCCAGCGACCGTCACCCGACAGGGTGCCCTCGGCCAGCGAGAACTTCGCCCGTTTGGCCATGTAGCGTTGGCCTGTAGTCAGGTTGCCGCCCATGTCCACGCTGACAGCGATTGTGACGCCCGGATGGGTGTCGTTGTCGATGTCAGGGTAGTTCGCCAGATTGACCGCCTCGTTCTTCTTGTCAACGGCCGGAAGCGGGTCGTTGTCGCCGATCGTCTCGGCCAATGCCCATCTCCAGACGATCTCCTGTGCCGGGACCTTGTCGCCGCTGACCGGGAGTTCGATCGGGGTCGAGGCAATCGCATCCCTCAGCGCCGGCATCGTGTCGGTGGTGTTGCTGATCATCTCGCCCGGGACGACCTTTATCAATTCGTCGCAGAACGTCATTGTCAGCCCCGAGGCCGAGCCTTCGACCAGGAACAGGTCTGTCGTGGTCATCGGAAGCTCTTCCAGGACGACGTTGATGCGGCCGTTTGAAACAAGCCTTCCGACCCACAGGCCCTCGATGCCTTCGTAGGACACGTCCGGCCAGACGTTCGCGTCGGTTCCGACACTGGTATCGCCCGCGACGTCGTCGATGGCGGTGTCTTCCTGATGAAGATCCGTGGTCGCGGTATCTTCCAGGACGTCGGATTCAACCACGTCTTCCGCGGCGTCTGACACCGCGTCCTCTACGGCGTCGGTGCCGAAGCGTTCCTCCATGCGGTCGACTCCGTTGACGCCCCAGTTGCACGCCTGAAGGCCGAACGCGGCCGTCACCACAAGAAAGGTCATGCTGATTTTCGATTTCGTTTTCATGATTTACCAGTTTGCCTTTACCTTGAAGAAGACGACGTTGCGGCCACCCGCGAGCTGACCGAACCGGGACTTGTCCGCGTATTTCGGCATGATGGCCGAAATCGCCTCGTCGAGGTTGTTCAGATCGAGTTCCGCAGGGGCGGCAGGCTGGGTCTCACCCACGAAGCCCATGTATCCAAGGCTGAGTTCCACTCCGGGATACGCGACCCATGTGAAGCTGGGGAAGATCATCATGGACAGGTCGTCGCAGTTCAGCGCCGTGGTGAACGCGAACAGGATCTCGTTGTCCTTCAGCATCAGGTTGACCGTGGGAACGAAGTAGTTGTGCAGCCCGTACATGTCGTTGAATTCGTCGTAGAAGCCGCGCACGTACTGGATGTTCAGGTACAGATCCAGGTTCGTTTTGCCGAGATCCCAGTTGTGACCCCAGTCGACGCCGACAGTTGCCTTCACGAATGGAGTTGTCGGCACGTTGACGTTCGACGATTCGAGCAGCAGGTTGCCGTCCAGGTATGCGCGGAAGCCGAAGTCAACCTGCTCCGGGAAGAAAACGCCCATTTCCGCGAAGACGCCGGGCGCCCACGCGTTATCCGACGCATAGTTGAAGTCGGCGCCCAGGACGTGCATGCGGGGGTAGTAAGTCTCGGCCAGCACGCTCACGTTGTACTTGTCCTGAACGAATTTTTCGTCGTCGATGACGGACGGGGTCGGCGGGAAGTCGGCCGCCTTTCCGGGGCTGACGATGTCGACAAGGCCCCAGTAAGCGACCGGGAACTGGAATCGGCCGTAGAAGTACGAAAGAGAGAACGTGACCGGGTCGAGGTTGAACTGGAACTTGAGCGCGGCCTGGGTGTTGGCGATGTCCCAGTCCGGCTTCCAGACCGACACCTGCGGGTCGTTGATCTGCGCGTACTGGTTCAGCAGGCCAATCAACTGCTCACGCGAGATCTTGCCTTCGTTCATCAGGCCCATCGCGTCGTTCATCAGCGCGGTCATCAGTTCGGGTTTGCCCTCGAGGCCTTCCATTACCAGCGCCAGCGCCGTGTCGCCCAGGGATGGGTCGATGTCGTTCATCATCGCTGATGTGTCCATCGGCATGGCGGGGAAGCCGGTGACGTTGCCGTTTCTATCACGGGGCAGGGCGAAGGCGTTCTTCGCCGAACCGGGAAGCTGAGCCGGCTTGAAGATCGGTTCCCAGACCGCGGTGATCGTCAGCCAGTCAGTCGGATAGAAGATCAACTGGATCATGGTGTTCGGGACCTTCGAGAAGAAATCCAGCGGGTCCGAGAAGTCCCTGGCGTTGAGGTTGTCGGTCGGGTTGAACATGTCCGCCGTGCCCCAGGTCTCGATCATGCGGCCGATCTTCATGTCCATCCATTTGAACGGAACGCCCTTGACCATGACGTAGGCCTCGTTCAACTGGAAGTCCCACGGGTCGATCGGACCGCGCTTGGACAGCTCGACCAGGTCAACACCTTCGTACAGACCATAGAAGCGGAATCGCATGTCCGTGACGATAGCGACCTTGCGGTTCGGCTCGATGCGAAGCTTCATGTTCACGTCGTTGCGGTTCGTCTGGAATTCGTACCCTTCACCGGGTACGGCGCCGCGCCAGTCGTCGACTATGAAACTGATATCGCTGCTGACCGATCCGGAGAAGGTCAGCATGTCGGTCCAGTCCGCGTATGCAGGCGTGGCAGCCAGCGCCACGGCAAGCGCCGGAAGCATGAATACGGAGATTTTTTTCATTTTCAGCGGCCCCACTCAAGCTCGCGCTTGGAGAACATATCGTCGTCGTAACCCTGGTTGACTTTGAAGGCCTTGAGATCGAGGGTTGTCTTGTGACCAGTCGCCACGGTCGTGACTGTTACCTTTTCGGCGCGGACGTATCCACCCCAGTCCTTAAGGTTGGTGTTCGAGAAGATCTTGACCACTTCGCCCTTTTCGTTCAGGAACTTGTACTCGATCGGCTGGTAGCCGTCCTTGGTGATGGTTATCAGCGCCTGGGGGTATGGGGCAGCTCCCTTGGCCGATGCGCGGACAACCCAGACCTTGCCGTCCTCACTCTCAAGAGCGGGGCTGTAGGCAGCTGTCCAGCTCGCGAAAGCCATGTCGTCGTTAGTCATGTCGGAACCCGCAAGGGACTGTCCCATCTTGTGGGCGGCGACGCGGCGAATCTTGCGCTGGGCCGGCAGGTACGCGTAGACCTCGGAGGGGCTGCGCACCAGCGTTGCCATGCCCTTCATTTCGCCGGAATTGAACTTGATCAGGCGTTTTTCGCCTTTCTGGAACAGGTCGTAGTCGTAGGTCTTCTTCGAACCGTCCACGTCGATGACGGTCATGTGGATCGACATCATCAGGTCGTCGTATCCGTTCGTGACCTTGTCCATCTTCGCGAAAATGCTGTTCACATCCTCGGCCGAGGCCGACATCGGGAGCACGCCAATCACAAGTGCGAAAGCCAGAAGTCTGAATCTTCTCATTTCTTGGAACCTCCAGAATGACCACAAAAAGCGAACGAGGTGCCTTAATGCCAGAATCGGGCCAAATATAGCCCGGAATGTCGCTTTTCGCAAACGCGCTTTTAATCCGAGCGGTTATGCAATGTGGTCGTCGACAGGCGCGTCTCGGCGTGGCGGGATGCTTCGTCCGGTATGTGCGGATACGCACGCAACGACCGCTCTTTTTTCGTCCAAGTGCGTGCGCGCACGCATCCCTTCTATTGAATCCACGGGGCTATCATCGGTACAATCATGCGTCGGCTTTTTCTGCGGCAGGGTCATGGACGAGAGGCGCCGGGTTATCCGTAAGGCTCAGGAATACAACGTAACCTGTTTCATTGATGGCGCCAAGTTGGAAGCAAAGGTGCTCGACATCAGCAGGGGTGGCGTGTTTATTGGCACCGATGCCTCCCGTCCGGTTCCGATCGGGGCGCTAGCCGGGGTCGTCTTTGCCAATGACAAGGTCAGGGTCGCCACCACGTTTCTGTTCGGCAGGGTTGTTCGCCGCCAGGAGTCGCCCAGTCGCGGATTTGCCGTGCGCTGGGAGAAGGCTGTTTCCGCTGGCAAGGCCACTGAACTGTCCGGATTTCTGTCGGATCTTCTCAATATCGAGAATCCCGAGGTCGAACAGGAGGTGGTTGGCGCCTCAAGTTCAGGCGGATCGATCTCCAGATGCATCTTCAGGTTTCCCGAACCAGAAGGCCTTACGGGTGACGCGGGCCAGGATCTGGTTGACGGTATCGCGGCGCCGCCGGCCGCTGACGGAGACGTCCTGTTGCAGGAAGAATCCATAGAGGTCGTCGAGGAACCGACGCCCCCGGCCGTTCGACCGGCTGCGCGCGAACAGGTCCGTGGTGGGTCGGCGCCGGTGAAGGTCGCCCCGCCGCGGCAGCCCCCGGTCGCGGAGTCCGCGGCAGGACCTGCAAAAAGGCGTCACGCGACCCCCGACGAGGTTCCAGTTGTCAGTCAGACCAGCGACATCATGTCCTGTCTGCGTACCCTGGATGTCAGCGATGAGGAAATCTCCGCGGTCAGGATTGCCACGGGGCCAGCGTCCGGGCCCTCAGCGTCGGGTTCCGGCTCCAGACAGAGTCGTCCCAGACAGCACTCTCCCATCGAGATCGCGGTCGAACCTGTCAGACCGATTGTTGAGGGGATTGAATTCGACGTGGTTCAGGAGGTCCTGATTCCCTGCCGGCTCGAAGGTTCTCTGTTCGCAGTCGATGCAAGCGTGCCCGTCATCGTCACGGCGCTGGGACAGACCGGAGCAGTCGTGAAGTCCAGATTCGTGCCGATCGATGATGCCCGGCCCTTCACCCTCGTTTTGATCATCGGGACCAAAAGGGGCGATGTTCCTCTGCGTTGTCATGGAAGGATGACCCTGATCGAGAAGGGCTCCGAATCCGGATTCAGGATGGCGTTTTCCAGTGTCGAGGAAGGCGACTCTCCGGGAGTCCTCGAGCGCTATCTGAAGTGGCTCGAGTTCAATTCGAACTCCGCTTCGTAATCCTGTCTTTCGTCGGTTTCTGCAACGCGGCGGCGAATTGCGTTCACATTTCGGAGGAGTATGGGAGCGTCAGGTGGCGGTCAGGCCTTTTTGCTGGCCTGGTTCGCGACCGCCTCGATCTTGCGTGAGATAAGTTCCTGGTCACCCAGGTAGCGGCTGGAAATCGGCCTCAGATTCTCATCGAGTTCGTACAGAAGCGGCACGCCGGTCGGGATGTTCAAGCTGACGATTTCGTCATCCGGGATGTTGTCAAGGTACTTGACCAGAGCTCTCAGGCTGTTGCCGTGGGCCGCTATGATCACGCGCCGACCGGATTTGATCATCGGGGCGATGGTGCTTTCAAAGTATGGAACGAACCGATCGACCGTGGTCTTCAGGCTCTCGGTGCGTGGCAACTCGTTATCGGACAGGGAGGCGTAACGGCGGTCGTTCCCCGGGAATCGCGGATCGGATGAATCCAGTTCCGGCGGCGGAACGTCATAGCTGCGGCGCCACACCTTCACCTGTGCCTCGCCGTGGCGTTGCGCGGTCTCGGCCTTGTTCAACCCCTGAAGCGCGCCATAGTGTCTCTCGTTGAGGCGCCAGTGGTTGATGATCGGGATCCACATCTGGTCAAGCTGTTCAAGGGCGAGCCACAGCGTCTTTATTGCCCTTTTCAGAACCGACGTATAGGCGATATCGAACTCGAAGCCTTCGCGCTTCAGGATCCTGCCAGCCTCGATCGCTTCCTTGACTCCGGTCTCGGACAGGTCGACGTCCGTCCATCCGGTGAACCGGTTTTCCAGGTTCCACTGGCTCTCGCCGTGCCGCAACAATACGAGCTTGTACATCCTTCCCCCTTTCCCGGTCGGCCCGGGCCGTCAAAAACCGGCGGTATGTTACCAGAAGAAGTGCGTGGGCACCAATGGAGGCAGACCGCCTCCGCCAGGGCTACGGCGTGTCATCCCCGGATTCCCGATCGATCGCCATGATCCTGGTCACGTTGGGCCCGGGCACAATCTCAAAGCCGTCGCCCGCGGACGTGAAGACCCGTCCTGCCTTCAGACCTGTCACCTTCGTCAGGGCAGCCAGGCCACTTTTCATCAATTCATCGTCAGGCGGCTGGAAATGGTCCGACATCGCGGCCATGCGCTCCGCCAACGCGGTTTCAAGACTGGCGAGTTCCGCCTCGCGTGCGCCCTCGAACACCGAGATCAGCTCCCGCCTCGCTGCCTTCAGGATGCTCGGATTGATGAACAGACCTGGTTGAATCAAGTATTCGTCGGCATCAAAGTACTTTGCGAGCCTTTCCCGATCAAGCCCCGATCCGGTCGCGGCTTCAGATGTGATGGGCACCATCGCCTTTGACCGGTACCGTCCGATGGTCATCTCCGCCTCGATCGATGACGCGTCGACGGTGATCCGGCACCAGGACGGGACCGGGGGCCGACCCTCGACCACGTCGGCCGGAACGTGACGGTCGACCTTCCGGTAGCGGGCCCGCACCGAATCGGCAGAATGGATCGCCACGCCGGCAATCGTCCGCCCGGAAAGTTCCTCGGGCAGCGGCACACGGACCTGTCGACCCTCGGCTATCCTGATGGCAGAGCGACCGTTGCCGTCAATCAAGGTCCTGATTCCGATCGGAACATACGCGAATCCGTCCGGGCTGGACTTGTCCACGACCTTTATAAGCAGACCGTCCCTTATGTTGATATCTACGGGCGTGACGAAGGAAACCGCCGTTCCGGAGTAATCCATGCGCGACTTGAAAGGCCCCACATCGAGACCCATGTGGGTCTGGTTCCCCGGGGACATCAGATTGTCCCAATCCACAAGCCCCGTGAAATAGCCGTCCGTCCTGGGACGCGAGTACATCACCGAGACATCCCTGTTGAACCGTTCATACTCCTGTGGCGTCAGTCCCGGTACCGGCCTGTCGACCGCGGTCTTCAACCAGCGCGTCACGCATCCGACCCACGCGGGCGTCTTCAGCCTTCCCTCGATCTTCAGGGAATCGACTCCCATCCCGGCCAGTTCCTTGATATGCGGCACCAGGTCGAGATCCTTCATGCTGAATACGTACCCAAGAGGCCTGCCTTCGCTGTCGAAATATGGAAGCCGGCAGGACTGGCAGCATGAACCGTAGTTGCCGCTGCGCCCTGAAACGTGGTGGCCCATCATGCACATCCCGGACACGCCGAAGCACATGGCTCCAAACGCGAATACTTCAATCTCCACGTCCGGCAGGGCTTCGCGAATCTCGGCGATGTCCTTTCTGGAACACTCGCGGGCCAGTATCAGTCTTCTGCAGCCGAGTCCAGCCATCCTGCGTGCGGTCTCGACGTTGTGGACTCCCGCCTGGGTGCTGGCGTGAATCGGGATATCCGGAATCATTGCCGCCGCCGTCTTCATTACGATCGGGTCGCGGACGATCAACGCGTCCGCGCCGGCCTGGTGGCACACAGCCATTACCCTTGCGGTTTCCTTCAGGTTCAGGGCCGTGACTGGAATGTTCAGGGTAACGTAGACCCTGGTGCCCGCCTCGTGGCAGAAGCGCACCAGCCCGGCAAGCTGTTCTTCGCGGAGGTTGCCTGCCCTGGCGCGGGCGTTCAAATTGCCGACACCCACATACACTGCATCGGCGCCTGCCGCGACAGCCGTTTCAATTGATTCGATCGAACCGCCCGGGGCAAGGATTTCTGGTCTTTTCAAGGTCATGTCCGAACACATGGGACGCGGTATTCTACATGAATTTCGGGCAGGCACCGTCCCGGACGTGCCCCATGGATCTGTCGATGTCGGGCAGGCGCGAAAGGTCGAGGCGTTGTAGAATCCACCTGTCCCGCCAAAGGGGGAACTCCATGCCGCATTCATATCGTGTTTCCTCTTTCGCGTTGCTGGTCTTCTGTGCATTGCTGTCCTGTTCGGGGCGTCGGGATGCCGGCGGCGTCACAATCGTCTCCGGTCAGGCGTCCACGCCGACAACCACCCGGGACTACGTCGCTCCAGAAGCGAAACGTCTTGTTGTCGAGGCCCCCGTTGGAATGGTCGGCATTCCCGGGGGGCCGTTTTTCAGGGGCTGCGCCAACGGATTTGGTGGAATCGAGGATTCAAGATGCGCCAAGGCCGAGACCCCTTCCGGCATCGTCACCACCGGGGCCTATTTCATCGATATCGACGAGGTGACCGTCGGGCGCTACGGGAAATGCGTCAATGCCGGCAGGTGCCAGACCCCGTTTGACGTGGGTGAATGCAACTGGGGATCCACCGGTCGCGACAGTTATCCGATCAACTGCGTGACCTGGCACGAAGCCGACCGGTTCTGCAGGTGGGAGGGAAAACGCCTCCCGACCGAGGCGGAGTGGGAAAAGGCGGCGCGTGGAACCGATGGTCGTCTTTATCCGTGGGGAAACGATGAGCCTGACGCGGGTGGCACGTACAGGGCGAACTACGGCGAGGGTCTGACCAGACTGTTGTGGATGCGCGATACCTGGGAATACGATGCTCCGGTCGGCAGTTTTTCCGACTGGCCTTCGCCATATGGCTGCAACGACATGGCGGGGAACGTGGCTGAATGGACCGCCGACTGGTGGGCGGACTCATTCGAGGGTTTGTCGACCATGCAGCCAGGCGGTCCGGCCGATGGCGAGGCTCGCGTGGTCCGGGGTGGATCCTTTCGTGAGTACAGACAGCGGCTGCGCACTTCGGCCAGGTCGTCACACGAACCAGAGTTCTTCGACGGAAACCTTGGTTTCAGGTGTGCGGCGGACGTGAAGTAGGAATGGGTGGCGAATCAAAAGAACGCATCGCCGAGCTGCTTAAACGCAAGCTTGACGAGATACGTGAAAGAGACGGTGACCTGTCCGGCAAGCGTGTGTCGCGGTCGCCGGGCGTGGCCCATCCGGTACCCGGGCCTCCTTCCGTCCAGCCCCCGCCGATTTTCGGAGAGTCGTTCGAACCGCGTGCCAGACTCGCTGGAGTCTCGGCGCAGGCGAGACCGATCGCCGGCGATCCCGGACTCAATCCGTTCGAGGAACTTGTTCGCTGGCGTTCGATGTACCGCGGACTTGACGTGGCCGGGATCATCGAGGGTGAACTGGGAACGGTCGGCCGTTGCGGACGGCCGGATCTGCTTGAGGCCGTGCGCGAGATCGACGCTTCCGTTCCCGTTATTCCGCGCGATCAGGCCATCGAATCCATCCGTTCGGCGCTCTGGCTGCTTCCCGGTGTTCGGGACCGGGTTGCCGCCGGTCTGGGCGAATCGGGAGTTCGGACCGTGGATGCCCTGTCGGACCACGCCAGGTTCGGCTCAACAGCCGTCAGGATCGAGCGCTGGCTTGCAAAGGGCGACGTCCGGCGGCTCTCGGCGCAGATCTCCATGCGCGGTGGAGCGGCACACCCGCTGAATCTGGCGGTTACCGCATGGTATGAACCCTCGGACCTGCTGTTCATCGATATCGAAACCGGCGGCCTTTTCGGGGGCAGTCCCGTGATAGTCTGTGGTCTTGCCTTTGTTCCGTTCAAGGCCGGGACAACGGGCGGCAAGGTTCAGGTCAGGGTTCTTGTTGCCACGGATCCGGACGCCGAGGCGGATTTGATCGCCCAGACTGCTTCTGCCATCGCGGATCACCCCGTGCTGGTGTCGTTCAACGGCCGGTCGTTCGATTTTCCGTATATCTGCCAGAGGGCCGCGTTTTACGGTACCCCGGTCAGGTCCGACCCGTTGCATCTGGATCTGCTCGGATACTCACGAAGACTCTGGCGGGAAACGGCCACCAACTGCCGGTTGTCGACGCTGGCCGCCGAGATCCTCGGCATGCGGCGTGAACACGATATTCCAGGGTCGCTCGTGCCATGGTTCTACGAGATGTACCTGAAAGACCCGGCCCGCAACGCCGGCCTCGTGGCGGCCATTGCCATCCACAACTTCCTCGACATGGAGCAGACGGTCAGGCTTTACGCGGAACAGGTCAGACTGCTGTTGCAGGGATGCGCGTCGGCGACCCCGCCCGACGTCGTGGAGGAAGGATGAACCAGGGTGGTATCGAGGCGCTGGTCGAAGCGATCAGGTCGGCCGGTTGGTACGAAGGCAACATCTCTAAGGTCGAGACACTACCGCCCCGCCACGCATCGTACGCCGACCTCCCTCCCGGACTCGCCCCGGAGGTCGTCGAGTATCTGGAACATGCCGGGATCAATCGACTTTATTCGCATCAGGCGCTGACGCTTGAAAAAGCGATGTCCGGAGCCAGCGTCATCATGTCCACGGCGACGGCGTCGGGCAAGACGCTCGGATTCACGCTGCCGGTCCTTCAGGAGCTTGCGCAGGACCCGGATGCGTGCGCGCTGTTTCTGTATCCGCTGAAGGCGCTCACCAACGATCAACTCGACGTGTTCCGCTTTGTCGAGGAGTCTTCGGGCGTTCAGATCGACGCGGCGGTGTATGACGGCGACACGCCCAGGGTCCGTCGCCCCAGAATCAGGCAACTGTCCCGGGTTGTTCTGTCAAATCCTTATGAAATCCACGAGATCCTTCCCTACCACCACATGTGGCGACGTTTTTTCGCGAACCTGAAGTACGTCGTGATCGACGAGGCCCACCGCTACACCGGGGTTTTCGGGTCCAACGTGGCGCAGGTTCTCAGGCGCCTGACCCGGGTTGCTGCTGCATACGGCTCATCCCCGCGTTTTCTTCTGGCGTCCGCGTCGATTGCCAACCCTGGTGAACACGCGTCGGCCTTGACCGGATGCGGGTGCGATGTCGTGGATATCGATGGTTCCGAATCGGGCGGAAGAACGCTGGTCTTTTTTGACGGTGTCGTGGGCGGCGGGTCGGGTCACACCAGTACCAGGGACATCTTTTCGCTGCTCGTGAAGCGCGGGGTCAAGAGCCTGTGTTTCACCAGATCCCGCAGGACCGCGGAGTTGATAGCAAATCTGGCGGGCGAATCCGGGATGCCGGTCGCGCCGTACCGGGCCGGATACCTGCCGGAAGAGAGGCGCCGGCTTGAACGCGAATTCCGTGACGGCGCCATCAAAGGTGTTGTCAGCACCAATGCGCTGGAGCTGGGCATCGACATTGGCGATCTGGACGCTGTTGTCGTCTCGGGGTATCCCGGTTCCATCAGTGGATTCTGGCAGCAGGCCGGCCGCGCCGGCCGACGAGGAGAGGCCAGCCTTTCCGTGTTCGTCGCCTTCGAGGACATCGTGGACAGGTATCTGCTGGCCCATCCGGAGATCCTGCTTCAACGAGGCTGGGAGAGGGCGACGATCGACCTTGAGAACGAACACATCCTGGCGGGACACATGCTGTGCGCGGCGTCCGAACTGCCGTTGAAGCTTGACGAGTCCGACGGTCATCCGTACGGAATCGCGAAGGGGCTGGCGGCCGGAGGGCTGCTGCACGAAACCGGGCGGGGCTTCATTTACGGTGGCTCCGTCAGGCCGCAGGAGGCGGTCCGTCTTGACGGCATAGGCGACCGCACGGTTGCCCTGATTGACGGAGCGACCGGCGAACTGATCGAAACGCTCGATTTCTCCAGGGCGTTGCGTGACGCATTCACCGGCGCGGTCTACATGCATCAGGCAAAAACCTGGGTCGTTACCGAGCTTGATCTGGACGGGCTCAGGGCCACCGCTGTCAGAAAGGACGTCGACTACTACACGATGTCCCATCAGGAGAGGCAGGTCGAGGTCACCGGGCGCCTGGACGGCATGGACATGAAAGATGCCCGCACGCCGTCGGACCCCTTTTCGGCAGGTCTGGGCACTCTGAAGATCATGCACCAGATCACGCACTACCTGATGAAGCGTTACGACCGCGTAATAGGCTCGGCTCCGCTTGATCTGCCCAGCCAGGTTCTAAACACGACCGGCTTCTGGATCGACTTCGGCATGGATAGACCGGCCGGCGTTACGGACATGCTCGGAGCGATTCACGCGCTTGAGCACACCATGGTTGGAATCGCGCCGCTCGCCCTCTCGTGCGACCCTGATGATCTCGCCGGGTTCTCAACGATGATGGCGCCTCATTCCGGGGCTCCGGCGCTGTTCATCTATGATGCCTTCGAGGGCGGGATGGGGATCTCGTCGCGTGCCTTTCACGACCTGTCCGGGCTTGCATCGACCGCGCTGGACATCCTTGAACGGTGCCCCTGCGAGACGGGTTGTCCCGCATGCTGTCTGTCCGCGCGATGCGGAAACGACAACCAGCCGATGGACAAAGCCGGCGCCGCCGTCCTGGCCCGGATCCTTGTCAGCCGGTGACAGTTTCGGACCTGCCGGCCGCATAGTTTTTTGTTGACGCCGCATACAAGGTAGTCTATTCCGGGCCGTTATCCGGCGGCGTGCTGCCGCACCCGCCGACGATTGAAGTCTGACAGGAGGTGTCGATGCTTACGGTTGTGACTGGTGCGACAGGACATATCGGCGGGAATCTGGTCCGCGCCCTGTTGAAGGAAGGACGGAAGATCCGTTGCATGGTATGGCGCGAGGACACCGATCTCGCCGCCATCGATGGCCTCGACGTCGAGGTGGTTTACGGGGATGTAAGGGATATCGACAGCCTTCGGGCGGTATTCGCCGGCGCCGATGTCGTCTATCATCTGGCTTCCCGGATTTCGATCGTCGGCCCCGAGGGCGGCCTTGTGCGCGCCATAAATGTCCAGGGCGCAGCGAATGTCGCCCAGGCCTGCATGGACTGCGGAGTTCGGCGACTGGTGCACTTCAGTTCGATCCATGCCCGCAACATCAACACCGATCTTGACCGGCCGGTCGACGAGACCCGCGAGCGTTCTTCGGGCCGGTCGACTCCCGCGTACGACATCTCGAAGGGTGACGGCGAACTGGAGATCCTGGCGGCAGTAAAGCGCGGTCTGGACGCGGTGATCGTGGCCCCGACCGGTGTCATCGGGCCGCTGGACTACAAGTTTTCGCGTATGGGAACGGTCTTTTTCGGGCTGGCGCGCGGTAAGCTGCCTGGTGGAGTGGTCGGAGGTTTTGACTGGGTCGATGTCCGCGACGTGGCCGACGGTGCCATCGCGGCCGAGAAGAAGGGACGCACCGGTGAAATCTATCTTCTCGGCGGTCACTACGTTCCGTTCAAGGAACTGGCGTCCAGATTCGAGAAGGTCTGCGGCAGGAAGGCTCCCGGTTTCATGTGTCCGATGTGGCTCGCCAGGGCGGTCGCGCCGTTCGCGTTGTTCATCTCCAGGCACACCAGCATCCCGCCGCTCTTCACTCCCGAGTCCTTGAACGCGCTTCGCGCGAATCACGATATTCGCCACGACAAGGCGGCCCGCGAACTGGGCTACAATCCCAGGGCGTTCGACGACACGCTCGTCGATATCTTCGGCTGGTTCAAGGAAGCAGGACTTCTGGACAAGAGGTGATTTCATGGAATGGTTTCTGGCGAACGAGGTGCATTTCCATTTCTATCTGATGATCGCTTTCGTGGCTCTGGCCGCGATAGTTTTCCTTTTCCTGCTGTTCGTCACCGCGCCTTACGGCAGGCATACCAGGAAAGGGTGGGGGCCCAGGATCAACGACACGCTCGGTTGGGTTCTGATGGAGCTGCCGGCGCCCGTCATGTTCGCCCTGTTCTTTTTCCTTGGCGACTATCGGACCAGCCCGGTCGCGATAGTCTTTCTGTGCATCTGGGAACTGCACTACATCAACCGGACGTTCATCTTTCCGTTCCGCCTGCGCGGAAACCGTAATGACATGCCTGTCTCGATCATGGCATCAGGAGCGTTTTTCAACCTGGTCAATGGATACATCGTGGCCAGGTACCTGTTCACCGACATCTTCCACACGGCGTACGACATTCCGCCGAACTTGATGACGTCATGGTTCACCGACCCGCGCTTCATCATCGGCGTCATCGTTTTCGCGGCAGGATTCTTCATCAACCAGCAGTCCGATTCGATCCTTCGCAACCTGCTCAAGCCTGGCGAGACCGGGTACAAGATTCCGTATGGCGGCATGTTCCGCTTCGTGTCCTGCCCGAACTACCTGGGTGAACTGCTTGAATGGACCGGCTTCACGATCGCGACGTGGTGTTTCCCGTCAGCCGTGTTCGCCATCTGGACCGCCGCGAATCTGGCCCCCCGCGCG
Source organism: uncultured Anaeromyxobacteraceae bacterium (assembly GCA_964573455.1). Taxonomy (GTDB): domain Bacteria; phylum Myxococcota_A; class UBA9042; order DTJE01; family DTJE01; genus JAGOFO01. The sequence continues at coordinate 14,995 of CAZNJW010000018.1, forward strand.
TTCTCGTCCCACAAGTGGTACCTTGAGAAGTTCCCGGAATACCCGAAAAACCGCAAGGCACTGATTCCGTTTATCATCTGAGGTTTTCGCAGGGGCCGGACAGGCGGGACTCAGCGGTCTTTCATGTTGTAAATCTTAAGTGTCTCCTGACGTTTTTCCGGATCGAGCGATTTCAGATACTGTTTCCAGCCAGGGCACCATCCCGCGTGCCAGCGCCACAGACGTCCCAGAAACGAGCGCGGATTTCTGTCGTACCTGGCCCTGAAACCGCAGTTTTCGCACGGAAGCGGCTTGGTCTTCTGCATTTTCATCACCTTATGACGGATGAGAGACTGACGAAGTATCGCGCCGCTTCCCGCGGACGGCAATGGAAGAACCGGAAATGCAGGCCATGTAGTCAGGCCGCGTTTTCGTCGGTGTCCGTGTGCGAGTCGTCAGTGTCCAGGCCGCTCGTGGCCGGTGCAGGATCGTTCCTGACCTCGGTCTCAAGATCAAGGCGCAGTCGTTCGTCCGTCCTGAGCCTGCGTTCTGCCTGTTCCCTGCCCTGACCGAGCTGTTCGCCCTTGTATGAGAGCCAGGAACCTGATTTTTCGATCAGTCCCTGATCCTCGGCAGCCTCGAGCAGATCGAGTGTCTTGTTGATTCCCTCGCCGAAGACGATGTCGAACTCGGCCTCATGGAACGGCGGAGCCATCTTGTTTTTGGCGACTTTCACACGCACGCGGTTCGCGGTCACAACGTTGCCGTCCTTCTGAGAGCTCCGCCGTCTTACGTCGAGTCTGACCGACGAGTAGAACTTCAGCGCGTTGCCACCGGTCGTCGTCTCCGGGTTTCCAAACATCACCCCGATCTTCTGGCGAAGCTGGTTGATGAAGATCACCGTGCAGTTCTGCTTGTGGCAGAGTCCCACCAGTTTGCGCAGTGCCTGCGACATCAGGCGTGCCTGCAGTCCGACGTGGCTGTCGCCCATCTCGCCTTCGATCTCGGCTTTCGGGACGAGCGCCGCGACCGAGTCCACGACAATCAGGTCGATCGACCCGCTTCGCACCAGCGTCTCAGTGATGTCGAGCGCCTGTTCACCGTAATCGGGCTGGCTTACAAGAAGATCCTCGACCTTGATGCCCAGGTTGCGGGCATAGGTGATGTCGAAGGCGTGTTCCGCGTCGATGAAGGCCGCCACAGCGCCGGTTTTCTGGGCCTGTGCGATGACCTCCATCGTCAGCGTCGTCTTCCCGGATGATTCAGGGCCGTAGACCTCGACGATTCGTCCCTTCGGGATCCCGCCGATCCCGAGCGCCCTGTCCAGGGCGATGCTGCCTGACGGGAACACGGGCATCTTCTCGATCGGCCCGTCTCCGTAGCGCATCACCGCGCCCTTTCCGAACTGTCTGTCCATGGCCGAGATCAGCCTGTCGAGCTCCCCGTTCAGTTCCTCGCGTTTCTTTCCCATGATTCCTCCGTCTGTTTGTCATGCGGAATTTCTCTGGCGCGTGCCTGTTCCGCGATCCAGAAGCCTGTACTGAACCGCCTCGCCCACGTGCTCGGTGCGGATATCCCGGCTGCCTTCCAGATCCGCGATCGTCCTGGCGACCTTCAGGATTCGATCCAGTGCACGCGCCGAAAGGCCAAGCCTGTCCATGGAGTGTTCGAGAATCCTTGCTGCGTCGTCCGGCACCGCGCAGTGCCTGCGAACCTCGTTTGAATCCATCCGGCCGTTGAATCTGGTCGGTGAGTCGTGAAAGCGTTCCGTCTGCATCCCCACCGCCTTTTCAACACGCGCCCTGACCGTCGCCGACGTCTCGGAACCACCCGGCCCGGCCGACAACTCCTTGAATGGCACGGCCGAGACCTCGACCTGGATGTCGATCCTGTCCAGGAGCGGCCCCGACACCTTTGCCCGGTAACGGTCGACCTCGGATGAAGTGCAGGAACACTGATGTCGCGCATCCCCCAGGTATCCGCACGGACAAGGATTCATCGCGGCGATCAGCAGGAAGTCGGCCGGGAAAGTGACAGCCTGTTTGACCCTGGTGATGACGATCGAACGTTCTTCAAGCGGTTGGCGCAGCACTTCGAGCACCTCGCGGCGCCACTCTGGCAGTTCGTCCAGAAACAGAACTCCGTTGTGTGCCAGCGAGGCCTCGCCAGGTCTCGGGGTCGAGCCGCCGCCGACGATCGATGCGGCCGATCCGGTGTGATGGGGCGTCCTGAACGTCCGCTCAGTGACCAATCCGCCGCGATTGCGCAGAAGTCCGGCCACACTGAAGACCCGGCTGGTCTCAAGGCTCTCGGCATAGGTCATGTCGGGCAGGATCGAGACGATGCGTCTGGCAAGCATCGTCTTGCCGCATCCGGGCGGTCCGATCATGATTACGTTGTGCCTGCCGGCGGCTGCGATCTCGAGCGCCCTCTTGACCTGGATCTGGCCTCTGACGTCTGCCAGATCCACATCAAACCGTGCGTCGGTTCCGGTTTCGCGATTGCCGGTGTGGGGCGGGATCGGTTCTGTGTGGTTCAGGTGTCGGATGAGTTGGTCGATGCTTTCGACCGGCACGCAATCGATGCCGGCAACGACCGCCGCCTCGTCGGCGTTCTCGACCGGCACGATGGCTTCGGCAAGTCCGTGTGCGGCCGCGGCGGCGACCATCGGCAGTACCCCCGGAACCGGTCTGACCTCGCCATCCAGCGAAAGCTCGCCCAGGAACAGCCGGCCCTGCAGGGAAGAGACCGGGATTTCGTCCATGCATGCGAGCACTCCGATTGCTATCGGCAGGTCATACAGCGAGCCGGATTTGCGTACATCGGCCGGTGCCAGGTTGACCGTGATCCAGCGGCTGGTGGTCCGCAGTCCCAGGTTTCGCATGGCGGAAGTAACCCTGACGCGGCTCTCCCGCACCGCTGCCTCGGGCAGCCCCACGATGTCGAAGTGACCGATTCCGCGATAGATATCGACCTCGACGTCGACCAGAAGACCGTCGATTCCGGAAAGCACCGCCGAAAACACCTTCACGCTCATCGACCGTCCCCCGCGTTGGACCGGCCTGACTACAGCAAGCGTCGTGCCTGATGTGCAACCTGCTGTAATCAGGATGCTTTTCGCCAGAGCATCCGGCCAGGATCCTGGACTTGAGTGTGTTCGCAAAGGAAGCCTGCTGCTGCAAGTCCAATCCGGTGGTCGCCGGAAGGCAACGGGACGAGGGGGGCCTTCGCATGTCCCGCACGGGCGCCCGCCCGCGAAATCAAGTCGTGAACTGTGTATAAATTCAGACCTCTGCTAAATTGTTGTACCCGGGGTACCTTGCCCGGAGTGTGCCTTTTCCCGGCGGATGCGGGCCGGTGGAACTGGCGGGGTTTTTGATGGCGGTGACGTTCGGAAAGGTAGTCAGGACGCTGGGGGTCGGCCTCTACGTCATCGTCACCCGGTCGATACTGACCGTGGCAGTGGTCTTTACCGCCCTGTTTTTCGTATTGAATTCAAGTGGTTTTCCCGACATGCTTTTCGGGGCGCTCAAGGGCGTCATCCCCGGGCGATTCGAAGCTGGCCGCATCCAGATCAGCCCCGTTCCCTGGATCGTCGATGTCACCGATTTCGCCATCACCACCCCGACCGGCAAACCCATCATACAGGCAGGTCTTGTTCGGGTCCGCGTCAAGCTGCTGCCTCTTTTCGATTCACTCCTGAACCTGGATCAGCGCAAGCTCAGGCTTGAGTTTTCATCCGTCAGGCTCCGGGACTTCAAGGTGCTGCTGGAGTTTGACGAATCGGGCCACCTCGAGCTGGTCGATGCCTTCGATTTCCCGGGGTCGAAACCCCCTTCGGCAAATCCGCTCAGGATCCTGCTCGGCATCGGTCACGTCTCAGGCACCAACGGGCAGGCTTTCCTGTCTTTTCCCGAGTGGGATGTCAGGATTGACGGCATCGACATGAAGACCGATTTCAGTCTGGGAACCTTCCCGACCCGGATTCGCGTCGAGGCCGAGTACTTCAACTACATTTCCGGGGTGGCCCATCTGCGACTGGGTAGTGGCGCTCCAAATCTTCCCTCGGAAATCAGACTGAGGCAGGGCCTGATAGGCGGCTTCGTGTACAACTGGGACGAGATCAGCTTCCGCAGCTTCGTTGCCGGTTTCGACTTCGGGACGCTGAAGGCTTCGGACGGATATCTCTCATGGGTCCAGAACCTGAAGTACGCACTGACGGCCGAGCTCGAGGTTCCCGAGTCCGGAGGTATCCTGTCGGGATTGACGTCAGGTCTTGCCCGAGGCGACATTTCTGTTTCCGCTCAGGGCAGCGGCGACCGGTCGGACCCGCAGTTCTATCTGAAGATTGACTCTCCGTCGATGAAGCTTGGCGAGGTCGACCTCGGCGTGCTGCACGCGGAGGCGACCGGTGGAAGGGACGCCGATGGAGTCTTCAAGGTTTCGGATGTCGCGGTTGCCGCGAAATCGGGTGTGTCCTCGGTCAACGTGTCCGAGGGATTGTTCGAACTGTCGCCGCCGGATTCCGGCCTGAAGTGGAACGCGACCGCTTCGCTGGCGTTCATCCGGGTGAACTTCGCAGCCATTCTGCGAACCCTGAAACGAACGATTTCACCAAAGGCGATTCCGATCCCGGGTGGCAGCACCGGCGAGTTCAAGCTGGGTGCATCCGCGTCGCGCGCCGCTTCCATGCCCGGTCCGGTGGACACCAGCTCCGAATTCAAGCTGACTGCCGCCGGTTCGATGTCGGGACGCATCAGTCGCAAGGGTGTCCTGGAAGGCAAGACCTATTCCCTTGACCTCTCGGGAATGGTATCCGGAAGAAACCTGTCCCGGCCCGTCATCTCGCTGTCCGAACTCAGACTGAACTGCGGTGTCGACATTATCAGGGCCGCCGGCACCATGGATCTTGAACGCGACAGGCTGTATGCGTCAGCCACGATCACGAAGGATCTGTCCGCGCTTTTGAAACCTTTCGGGGTTTCGATGGCCGGAACCGCCATGCTTTCGTCGATCCGCATGTCCGGCAGGGCATCTTCCCCGTCCGGAACCGCGGACGTCGTGCTTTCCGGATTCGAGTTTCGCGGCTGGAAGGTGGCATCCGCTTCGGCACAGGCATCCCTGACCGCGGGCTTGCTGGAGATCGACGATTTCAAGGCGGTGACCCCCTTTGCACGCATCGATGTGTCCGAAGGCGGAATCTATGTCCCGGGACTGGCATCACGCGGGCTTGCCGGCAATGTGAACATGTCCGGCGTCAAGCTTGCGGCCATCGACATCGGCCGTCTTCCGTTTGACGCGCCCGTTGAAGGCACCGGTTTCGGATCTGCCAGTAGTCTCAGTTTCAACATCCGCGATCCCCTGGGCACCATGTCCGGTGATGCGGTGCTGCACCTCGACAGGATCGACGCGTTCAAGCGAGGGTTGGAACTGGTTACGGTAAAGGCGTCAGCCGAACGCGGAAATGCCAGCATGCTCTCCGTCGACGCGCTTGTTCGCGGTGGCGGGTCGGTGACGGTCAAGGGCGGGTGGGATTTCGCGGACAACGTTCTGGACCTGGAAGGAGCGCTGAAGAACGTTCCTCTCAAGACACTGCTCGCTCTGAAAGAGGACGCGGCGCTGTCCGGAACGGTGTCGGCACTGGTACGGGCCTCCGGAAAGTTATCCGATCCATCGCTTGACGCCACGGTCAGCATGCCGGATTTCGAGTACGCGCAGCACCGTTTCTCTCCGGTTTCCGTCGGGGCCTCCCGGCAGGCCGGCGGTGATCTGCATTTCTCGTCCGACAAGTTCTTCCGGGCTATGCGATTCGCTCCGGGCTCAAGGGTGTTCTGGAAAGACGGCATGTTCAGCGGGATGATGCTGGACATCGCGATCGACGATCTGACGCCGCAGGATGTCATACCGTCCATCCCGATCCGCAAACTCTCGGGAAGGTTGAACGGGCATCTTTTCATCGAGATGCCGTCCTTCTCGGATGGGGCGATCACGGGCCGTCTGGAATCTCCCCCCGGCGGTCTGTGGGTGGAATTCCTGAATCTGCAGACGCGACTCAAGAATCAGACTGCTCTGAAGGCCAGCTTCAGTTCGACCGGTCACGTCGTCGTGTCGGGAGTGTCCCTGGATGACGGCATGTCGACCCTGTCGGTATGCGGTGAAAACGATGAGGAAGGCTTGAGGGCCTTCGTGAGCGGTTCGGTCGGCGCTCACTGGCTGAGGGCGTTGAAGGGAACATTCTCAACCGCCGACGGTGAACTGGCCTTCGTCGGCCGGACCGGGGCGCGGCTCGAACTTCCCGAAGGGTGCGATGCCCAGGGCGCGGGCCGCGAGGGCGTTCTTCTGATTTCCGGGACCTTGAAAAACCCTGTTCTTGACGGGGTAATCAGGACCGGTGACGTGAACCTGGGGATCAGGGGCTTCGGAGATCCGGTCTCTCTCGCCCGCGGTGGGGAAATCGTGCTGGAACCCGTCAGGCCGCCCTCCGGGGAACCTTACACGAAGATTGACATCCCGGCCGGCAGATGGATTTCCGGGACCATCGGCGACGGCAGTTTCAATCTTTCCGGTGGGGCCAGTCTGCGTGACGGACGTCTGGAAGGCGGCTCTTTCAAGCTGAACGGATCGCAGATCAGGTACGTTTCAACCGGCGAGTTCTTCGTGGTGGCCGACCCGAGACTGGATGTCACATTCGACAGGCTCGGTCTGCTTCCAGGCGCCGAGGTCGCGTCGGAGGACGCCGGGATAGCCGTATCGGGACAGGTGAATGTCACCGACGGTTCTTATCACCGGGACTACAACGTCATGACCAAGGCGTTCTCGGGCATAACGGGCGAACGGGCGGGAACGCGCAGCGGCCTCGGTCTGTTCAAGAGTGTTCCCTGGCTTGCGGACACCAGGCTGGACATAGCGCTCAGGGCGCCATCCTTCGGACTCAGAACCAGCCTGGGCATCGGCGAGACCGATCTGGACGTGGGCGTGAACGTCAATCTGCGGGGCACGCTGAAATATCCGGAACTCTGGAATCGAGTCGAGGTCATTCCCGGCGGAACCTTCACCTACAACGTGGTCCGGCGTGAGTTCGAGGTATACCGGGGAACTGTCGACTTCGACGGCGAGATCGGCCACCCGGAGCTGGACATCCAGGCCAGGACATACATCGAGTACAGCGGTTTCGGCGGTGGCATGGTCGCGGCCTCCAGGTTCTCGCCGGACGAGAGCAACGACGCCTTCTACGGCGACATGATCCAGGTGAACCTGGCCGTGTCGGGCAGATACCCCGACCTGGACATCGAGATCACCTCGCCGAGCCGCGGGATCAGCACGAACGATCTCCAGGTGCTTCTTCTGACAGGCATCGCGCCCGGCCAGTCCCTGACCGCTTCCTCCGGGTCTTTCGTCAACGTGAACCTGTTGACCTCCGGGCTGACTGACTCGCTTTTCAAGATCGTTCTGGCCGACATGATCGACTCCGTTAACGTCGGCGTCTCGGCCAGCGGCGACGTCAATCTTGACGTATCGGCGCATATCGGGCGCCGCTTCAAGTTCCAGACGCAGGTTCAGCAGGGCACCGGCACCAGCCAGTACAGCACCGGTTTCAAGATCAGGCTGACCGAGGGACTGTCTCTCGAAGGCAGGTTGAAGGCGGTGGAATACTCGGCCGATCAGGACGACGTCGGCCGGAACTACGACACCAGGTTGAGGTACAGATTCCCGATTGAGTAGGCTCTCGACCATAGGGGCCTTGCTGGTCCCGGCATTCATGCTGGCATCCACGACGGCGTCGGCACAGTACGGCTCCGAGTACGACATCTGCGGCTCGGGCCCGGTGTTCTCGATTCAGGTTGTGGACTGCGACACGAAGGAGTGCGCCGATCCGGACTTCGTCGCGCGCGTCGTCAGTCTTGTTGATTTCAGGGTCGGCGGTTACCTGGACCCCGAGAAGATTCCCGCCGCCCTTGCCAGGGTCGCCAAGCTCGGATTCTTCACTCACGCGGATGTCGAGTGCATCAACACGGGCGACGGTGTCGACGTAAGGCTCAGTCTGGTCCCGGTCAAACGGATCACGAAGATATCATTCAAGGGAAACAAACACTTCTGGGATTCGTCGCTGGCCGAAAAGATGTCGCTGCGGGTCGGCGATCCATTCGACAAGGACAGCGTCAGCGACATCGAGTATCTGCGCAGCCAGGAGAACGTGATTCGCAAGGAGTATCAGAAGGACGGCTTCGTCGGGACACAGGTCATGATCGATGTGTTACCGGTCGATGACTTCTCCGTTGCGCTGCGGATCACGGTCAAGGAGGGGCCGCGTGTACGACTCAAGGACGTAAAGGTTCAGATGCGTCGCGTCGGTCGTTCCAGGGCTCCGGCTGGCGATACCGGGCCTGTGTCGCCGTCCGCGGCGGGCCGGCAGGGCGGGGCGGTCGAATCCTGTCCGATTATCAGGCACTCGGACCTGGTGTCGTGGTCGGGCGTAAAGCGTGGAAGTCCGCTGACCGAGCAGACCGTCACCGAGATCTCCCGGGCCCTCGTGGCGAAGCTGCGACAGATTGGATATGCCGGTGTGAAGGTCAACCCGGTTTTCGACGAAAAGACCGGGGTGATGGATATCGATGTTTCGTGGGATTCCTGCTGGCTCATCAGAATGTTTGTCAGGGACGAATACGCCGAGGGTCGGACGGGCTTCAAGCCACTGGAAAGCTCCGAAATACTTGATGTTCTTTCATTCGACGAATCGGGCATCTTCGACTTCTCGGAGGCATCGAGGGGCAGGGCCGAGATTCATCAGTTCTATGAAGATCGCGGATATCTGTTCTCGGATGTGGTGCTCGACTACCGCGCGCGCAGTCGCATTGCCGGCGCATCCCGCGATGACTTCGCCGATGGCGTCTCCGGAAGGGTCACCTACTTCGTCACCAAGGGTGGTAAGGCCGAGATTCGGGACATCAGGATCACGGGAAACAAGTCCGTCCCGAAGTCGGACATCATCGCGGTGATGAGCACCAGACCTTACGACTTCTTCGGTGGCGCGGGCGCTGTGATGCCCGGCCAGATCGCCATCGATCTCGAGAAGGTCAGGAACCTTTATCACGAGCGCGGTTTCCCGGAGATGAAGTACAACGGCACCACCTCCGATGGGTATCAGGTGACGTCCGGAACCGATGGCGAAGGCAACGAGGTCATCCATTACGCCGGGGTCGACAGCGCTTTTGACGTGGCGGTGATCGCCGAGACCGAGGGTGTCTACCTGAACATCTCGATCGACGAGGGTATGCGTACCAGTGTCGGAACCGTCCTGGTCGACGGCAACGATTTCCTCTCGGTCTCCGATGTGATGTCGCTGATCGGGTTGCGCCAGGGGCAGGCGTTTTCTCCTTTCCTGCTGGACAGGGGATTGCGCGAGCTGGCCCGCAGGTACGCCCGCGAAGGCTTTCTGAACGCGTCCGTGACGCTTTCGTGCGCGGGCGCGAATCCAGATGTGCCGATTCAGGAATGCGACCCGGTGAAGGTGCGCTCCGAGGTGGTCGATCTGTTCATCGACGTCGATGAAGGCTACCGGACCATCGTTGGGGAAGTGTTCGTCGAAGGCGCAAAGAAGACGCGTAAGTCTGTTATTCTCAAGGATTTTCCAAAATCCGGCGACCCGTACGACGTGGAAAAGGTCTCGGCCGCGATCAGGTATCTGAACAACCTCGGCATCTTCGAGTCGGTCAGGGTCGACGTGGTCGGCGCCGACGAGAAGCCCCCGCGGGATCGGGTCGGTCTCGTCATCAGGGTTCGCGAGGCCAAGTCGAAATTCATCGATATCGCGCTGGGCCTTGAGAAGCTGGACTCGACCAGGGCCACCGACATGCCCCCGGCAGTCTCGTCCATTCTGACCAACACGGTTGCCATCAGCGACATCACCAACACGGGGTTCGGACGCAGTCTCGGCCTGAACCTGCCCGACATCCTGATGACGCTCGAGGTAAGGTACACGGACACAAACTTCCTGGGGTATGGCAAGCGTCTCTACCTGCCGCTGAAGTACGGACTTTCGTTCACAGCCTGGGATCGTTACGCGTCGTTCACCCCGACCTATTTCGATCCGAACTTCTTTGCCAAGGGCCTGTCATTCAGGGTCACTCCTTACGCGGAGTATGACCGTGCGACCAAGGCGCTCGATCGGATCCAGTTCGGTGCCGAGATCGCCATCTCCAAGGAGTTCGTGCCCCGCCTTTTCGGAGCGCTGTCGTTCGACACGGGAGTAATCAAGACCAGGGATCCTTCCCAGTCAAGCAGTTACGATGACTGGCGTTACGAAAACAAGCTGATCCCGTCGCTGACATGGGATGGGCTGGACCACCCGATCAATCCGACGAAGGGCTTCTATGCCCAGGCGAGTCTTTCCTATATCAACGCCGTGTCCGAGGGTAACTATCTGAAGTACGAGTTCACCGGCAAGGCATTCTTCAGCGTAAGGAACTGGGTGACTTTCGGATTGACCGCCAGGCTGGGTGGCTCCCATTCATTTTCGGCCTCGGGCGACCTGCCTATCGAAGAGCGTTACACGCTTGGTGGAAACCGCGGCCTCCGAGGATTCTCGACCGACGGCGTGGGCCAGTACAACGCAGACGGCAGTTTGAAGCTCGGCCAGTTTCAAGAGCCGATGTACAACGAAAACGGCGAGCCGGTCCTGGACGAACTGGGCAATCAGGCGATGAAGACCACCTGGTACAGGCCGTTCGGAGGTGACGTCGTCATCTCGGGGTCATTCGAGGTCAGGTTCCCGATCATCAGGAAGGTCGACCTTTTCGGCGCCGCGTTCTACGACTTCGGGGCGCTTGCCGAAACCTTCGAGGATTTGAACGGTGCCAGCTTCCGGCATTCGGTCGGAGTGGGCCTGCGTTACATGCTGGCCGGTGTCGTCCCAATCAGGCTGGACTACGGAATCATCCTGGACAGGCGATGCAAGACGATCGACCCCTCAACCGGGCAGTGCGCCTCGAAGGAGGAGTTCGGAAACATCCACTTCGGGATTCTTTATACCTTCTGAGATGATTTGCCGCGGCCCCTGGCGGGCGCTCCGGCTCTGGACGGTCGGCTGGTTCTGGTCGCGGGCTTTGCCACGGCCCAGCCCATGCCCTGTTTCCGTGCGGCGCTGACGTGCTTTTTCTGCACGGTTCCCGGCTTGGGAAGCGGTGTCGCCCGTCCCGACTTCAGCGCGTCGATCTCGGAAGGCGTCAGTTCCCGGACCCGACCGATTGGCAGGTCGCCGAGCTGGATCGGCCCGAACCTGACACGGCGCAGTTTCAGCACGTTGTACCCGACTTCCTCGAACATGCGCCTTACCTCGCGGTAGCGCCCCTCGGCCAGGGTGATCGACAGCCACTCGTTCGTGCGGGCCATCCTGAGCCGGTTCACGCGCAGCGCCTTCGCCATGCCGTCCTTCAGCATCACGCCGCTGACCAGCCGCCCCAGCACCCAATCCCTGACCGGGCCCTGCAACTTCACCTCGTACTCGCGTTCCATGCCGCCCGACGGGTGCGTCAACTGCCTTGTAAGGTCCCCGTCATTGGTGAAGATCAGCAGACCCTCGCTCATGAAGTCGAGCCTTCCGACCGAGTGGACCCTGGACGGAAGATCAGGCAGCAAATCGTAAACCGTCCGTCTGCCGTCCGCGTCGGCGGCCGTGCATAGAACCTCGCGGGGCTTGTTCATCACCAGGTAGAGCCTGGCCGGCATCTTCTTGATACCGGTGCCGTCTATCATTATCCGGTCGCGTTCCGGGTCGACCGACTCACCGATCGTCGCCGTCCTGCCATTTACCGTGACCCGCCCCTCGAGAATCATCTGCTCGGCGTGACGTCTCGATGCGAGTCCGGCGTCTGCAATGAATTTGTTCAGTCTGACCATGATTGGGAACCTTCAAGGAGGGGATTGCCACAAAACATTCGTGAACGGTATCATGTCGCCCTGTCGCATTCAAGGAATCCGGCATGAAGTTCAAGTATGAACATGACTTCCCGACCGATCGAAACAGTCTGATCAGCGCGATCTTCGACAACGGCGTGACTGAGCGGCTGAAGGCGCACATGTCCACGGTGATGGACGCGCAGACCCTTGAATGGACTCGTGATGGCGACAGGATCCGCCGCAGGGTCAGGTATCTGCCTGTTCCGATGATCAATGACGTGGGCGGCAAAAAGGTCGAGCCGCAGTGGATGGAGTGGGTCGAGGAGTCCGAGGTCGATCTGGCGGCAGGCCGTGCCGAATTCAGGAACGTGCCGACTACGTCTGGGATCGTTCCGCTTCTGGAAAACACCGGAGTGATGGAGTTCGTCGAGCTCGATGGCGGCCACACGCGTCGAATCATCACCGGCGAACTCAGGGTTAAGGTCTTTCTTGCCGGCAGGATTGCCGAGTTGATAATTGCCGACACTGCGCGCAAGATCCTCGATGACGAGGCGGCGGCGATGCGGATACTACTTCAGGCGGGCACGGCGTCATGATTCTGGGCAAGGTGATCGGAACGGTCTGGGGTGCGAAGCAGGCGGATGGGCTGGTGGCGCGGCGCGTGGTCGAGGTCCGGCGTGTCAGTCTGCAGGGGCTGGGGCCGGGAACGGTGCTGAAGGCCGATCTGGAAGGTTCCATGCTGTCCGACTCGACCTTGCTGGCGGTCGATCCGCTCGGTGCTGATATCGGTCAGCTTGTCGTGGTGGCGATCGGAAGCAGGGTGCGCGACATCGTTCTGGGGCCTGAAGTGACCACCAAGAATGCGGTGATCGCCATCGTTGACGAGGCGTCCGTGGACTGCTGAGCAGGTGTTCGATGATTCTCGGAAGGGTGATCGGTCAGCTCTGGGCCACCAGGAAATGCGAAAGGCTCGACGGGTGCAAGCTGCTGATAGTTCAACCGCTGTGCTGGCATCTGCCGGATCACGACTGCGACCAGTTGATCGTGGTAGACCCGGTCGGAGCCGAAGTTGGTCAGGACGTGGTCGTCTGCATGGGGCTTCCTGCCCGTCTGGAGCTTGGTGATACGCGGTATCCGGTCGAGGCCTCCGTGGCAGCGATCGTCGACGGTGTTCAGATGTATGAAGGTCGGCTCGCCAGATCTCCCGGGGTGAACAAATGATCCGTTGCAGGGTTGTCGGTGAGGTCTGGGCAACAAAAAAGTCTCCGCGTCTGAGCGGTCGCAAATTGATACTCGCGTCCGAACTCCGGGCGCTGGGTGAAGGCCGTTACGAACCGACAGGTCGAGTGGTGGTCGCCGCGGACAACCTTGATGCGTCAGTTGGTCAGGACGTTGTCATCGCTTTTGGCAGCGGTGCCAGGAACGCGTTCGAGCCTCTCAGCAGGGAAGTCCTCATCGATGCCGCCGTCGTCCAGGTTATTGACGGCGCTTCATCCTGATCCGGCGGTATCCGGCGTTTCGCGCCACGAACGTTCGTGAAACACATCTGCCGTTTTTTTGACCTTCAGTGTCTCATCCGTGACAATATGACGGGATCTTACGGGGTTCAACATGCACAACCCTATTGCTGCCATGCGTCGTCTTTCCGGCCTGGTTATCCTTGCCGGTCTTCTTTTATCCGGCTGTGGCGATGGCCAGACCAATACCGATCTCGGTCCGGTCGACAACGGACAGGAGGCCGACACCGCGGTCGTGTCGCAGAGTCTCACCTTCATTGCGCCGGATCCTTCGATTCGTCCACTTGTTTCCGGGACTTACAAGGCAGTGTTCCGGTATGACGATGAAAGTGACCTGCCTGCCGATATCACGGTTTCGATGGTCAGGAACAAGGATTTCGAGCCTATCGTGATCGGTGTCGACGGTTCCGGCGAGTACTCCGTGGAGATCGACACCACGGTGCTGCTGGAAGGCAACGAATCGATTCAGGTTACGGCCGTGTCCAACGACGAGCGCCAGGTGACGGCCAAGGGCAAGATCCTGGTCGATAACAAGGCTCCGCTTGTCGAGGTTCTCGACCCGACCCCGGTTGCGAACGGAAATTTCATCGGCGCTCTCACCATCCGGGTTCGTGTCACGGATGAGGGCAACAAGGTCCGGAACGTGCGGATTTCGGTCAAGGATTTCGAGTGGACGTGGCCTGAGAAGGCCGGGCAAGCGGCCGAAGTGGTCGATACCAGGATTGTCGACGGGACCGAGTTCACCGATATCGAAGTGCCAATCACGGGCTGGGTCGGCGAGGACCTGATCATGACGGTGACTGCCGACGACGGTGTCGAGGGTCACGATGTGCTGGTCGAACATCCAATCACGCTCGTCGAGATCCCCGGTTTTATCGGCGGTGAAGAAGTACCACTTACCTCCAACAGATCAGCGTCGGCGATCGCGGGTATCAGACTCGGCGCATCGATCGACGGTTTCTGGGGGCTGGTAATCGCTGACTCGACCGAACTTGGTCTTTATACGCGCGTCTCCACCGGCGTTCTTCAGTATCAGGGGACGATCGTTGATGATAACTGCCCGGTCATGGGTATCGCGGATATGAACGACGACGGCGCGGACGATGTCGTGGCGTTCTGTGGCGCGGAAGATACCCGACGCATGCTGGTGATGGTTCAGGACGAGGGGAATGTCTTTGTCGAGATGGCCTCCATTCCTCTCGCCTTCAGCGTGCTGAAGATCGCGATCGGCGGACTGAATTCGGATCGGTTCCCGGACATAGCGTTCACGTGCGAAAACGATTTCGAATCCACCGGCATCATCCTGTCGGTCGTCGATGATTTCGGCGATCTTGTGGGATGGGGCGACGCGGCACTGTACTCTGGTTCCATGTCCCCGGAACACGTCGCGATTGGCCGGTTCAGCGCGAATGGACGTAACTCCGTGGTCGTCGGCAAGTCGGGCGAGGGGTTGGTTACCGTGTTCCCGGTCAATCAGGATGGCGTTGCCACCATAGGAGAGAACAGCACGTTAGACCCCAAGGGCAACCTTGATGACATCGCGGGGCTGACATCAGTCAATTTCGCCTCGATGAGTGCGGATCCCGATACCCTGCTCGTGATCGATTCAACCGATCATGGCGTGCTCTCAGCGGCCGGTTTCAACACTGAATCGAAGCGTGTCCTCGAAGAGACAAACTGGTCGACCGGACAGACCCCCGACAAACTGGTCGTCGGCGATGTCGATGGAAACTCCGTCTACGACGTGGCTGTGCTCTGCGCCGGCTCGAACATGGTTCAGGTGTTCATGGGCAACAAGGCATTTTCAGGTGTGGATTACATGCGTCCCGGCATAGCGCTGCTCGCCGGCGCCGCGCGCGACCTGACGCTGGCAGACATGGACGGCGATGGGATGCAGGACATCGTGCTGGTCAACAGCGAAGGAACCGGTCTGGTCATCATTTATTACCGCGAGGAACAGGATGGCCGCAGGTTCGTGGGGTCATACCAGGCTGTGCTGGACGAAGAGCCGCTTTCGATGGTCACAGGTCACTTCACGGCCCCGCTGGCAGGTGACAAGGCAGACTACATGGACGCCGCGGTCCTTTTCACTGCCTTCGAAAACAAGAACAGCATCAGGGTCTATGCCTCCAACTCTGTTGTTGGCATGCCGATAGAACAGGCCGGCACCCTTGAGATGCCATTCGGTTTCTTTACGGGGCTGGTCAAAGGCAACTTTGACATTCACACCTATCTGGGGTCGACCGATCCCCAGACCAGGCCCGATGACCTGATCCTGTTGACGAACGCAAAGCCCGCTCCAGGTGACAGCGATACTGCCTATGTTGTTCTCTTCAACGAGATGTCTCACACGGTGCTCTCGGCGAGCTACCTGGGGATTTCCGCGGGGCCGGTGCCGAAAATGGCGGCCGTAGCTGATTTCGACCCACTCAGTGGTGCGGCCGGTTACGACATAATGGACGTGGCTTTCGTCAACTACTACGATGGTGAGAATCCCATCTACAGGATGCAGCCGCTGATTGGCAACATGGATGGAACCTTTCTGCCCGAGAGGCAGGGGAGCTCAATCCCGCCCGTGGAAATCGAGGAGGATCGGGTTCCGGTCAAGATTACTGCGTTCGCCATGAAGCAGACGCTGGCAAACTACATATCCTTGAATGGCAAGAACGGAGACATCGATCTGCTGGTGGCCAACTCCGGAACCGGCGATTTCACCGTGTTCGTGAGTAACCAGCTTGGCCTGTTCTTCTCCAAAGCTGCTGGAAGCCGTGACTTCGCCGTTGGTGGTCCGCCCATCGACATCAAGGCCGGTTTCCTGCGCAATCCGGTTGACGGAACCGCCCCGGCCGCAGAAGCTCTCGATCAGCTTGCGGACGTGGTAGTTCTTCTCAGGAATTTCATCGTCCTGTCCTACTCCAGGGACAAGTCCGCTATTGCCCAGTCAGGCGATAAGGTGGGCTTCGAACCTCCAGTGGCGATTCCTTACA
>CAZNJW010000019.1:0-10779 GCA_964573455.1 uncultured Anaeromyxobacteraceae bacterium
CACATTCGCCGTCCGGGAAGGGCGAATTGTCATTCGCCCCTACGCCGGAATCCGTCCCTGTAGCGGCGAATCACATTCGCCGTTGGGAAAGGGCGAATTGTCATTCGCCCCTACGCCGGAAACCGTCCCTGTAGCGGCGAATCACATTCGCCGTCCGGAAGGGCGCGGCGGCCTTGTGCCGGTGGGGTTTTGCCGTTATAAAAGGCAGGGCCGCTTGCGGCAGGAGGTCGCGGGATGGAAAGATCGAAGAACATCGCCCTGGTCGCGCATGACAACTGCAAGAAGGACCTGGCCGAGTGGGTCGAGTTCAACTGGCAGACTTTGATCAGGCACAATCTGGTCGCGACCGGCACGACCGGTCGATTGATCGAAGAGACGATACGGGCAAAGTCCGGCGGACATCTGTCCGAGGGCGGCACGGTCACGCGGCTGAAGTCAGGTCCTCTGGGCGGTGATCAGGAACTGGGCGCGCTGATCGCCCGCGGTGGCGTCGACATCCTGATCTTTTTCTGGGATCCGATGCAGGCACAGCCTCACGACGTTGACGTCAAGGCGCTGCTGCGTATCGCCGTTCTGTACAACGTCCCCACCGCGAACAACCGCTCGACCGCGGATTTTATGATCTCAAGCCCGTTGTTCGGTCAGGGGTATGAACCGGCCGTCAAGGATTACACGGACTATCTGAGGCGCAGTATTTCGTGATGCCTTCCGATCCGCCAGGCTGTGTGGAGTTTTCATGAAAGTGTTCAGGTTGATGGCCCTTTTGTTCGCTATGTTCCTGTGCGTACCCGTATCTGTTGGCTGCGGGTCCGAACCGGTGTCATCAGGCGATCTGATGGTCGATGTGGCTGACGATGTTCCGGCCACCTGCGCCTGTGACGCAGATGACGCCGGCGACGCACGGAATTCTGATCTGCCGGACGATGCCGCCACCGACGCTGGAACGGACACGGTCGAGGTTCCCAGGCCGTTTCACGTGGCGATGATTTCCGACTGTCACTCCCTTCCGCTGGAACTGGACCAGAAACCGAACAGCAACCTGGTGGCGTTGCTGGAACACATCTCTGATGCGGACCAGCCACCGGCCGCGCTGTTCGCTCTGGGCGACAACATCGAGGACATGTTTGTCTGGTTCGAGGATGCTCAGTCAGGGCAGCCCGTTCCGTCGATCATCAGCTTCAGGGACATCCTGACGGAGTTCGTCAAGTTCCCGTGGTATGTGGTGCTGGGGAACCATGACAACCGCTTTGTGGACACGTTCTGGGGCAATGACGTTCCGATTTCGCGCTGGCTTGAGTACTTCGACGGTACCGGTCATTTGCCGGCTCGCTGGTACTCCGTTCAGATCGGCGGCTTCAATTTCGTGGTTCTGTTCGGCGCGGACGGCGCGGTTGACCACGCAACCAACGACATGATTATTCTTATGCCGGATCAGATTGACTGGCTGAACGAACAGCTTGAACTGGGCCTGCCGACGATTCTGCTTTATCACATCTGGCTCGAGCCGCCGTCGGACGAAACGGCGGGTGACGACGACGCGGACGCAACCACCGACCCGGCTGGCGAAATCCACCCGATCTTCCAGGCGATCGTCGATCATCCCGGGGTGGTCAAGGCGACGTTCTCGGGGCACGGCCACGGTTTCAGGCACGTCCGTTACGCCGACGTCGATTTCTACGAGGTGGGCGACGTGAAGGAAGCCGATGTGAAGAACGGCCTGGATGACGACTGGGCCGACGTGCTGCTGGATCCGGTGGCGGGCAGCGTCACCCTGGTCAATTACGACTCAATCGAGTGGGAGATCAACCCCGCGATGCAGACTGGCAACTAGAACGGTGTGTCACTTCCTGAAAAGGAAGTTCAGGCGGGGCTGAATCAGCGGCTTGAAGATCACCTTGATCGGCGGCGATGCCAGAACCAGGCAGATCACGACTGACAGTCCCAGGATCGCCAGTTTCCCCTGTAACGAATCGAAGTGTTTGAACAACTTCGCGTCCTGCCAGTACCGGACAAGGAATCCGTGCAGCAGGAAAACGTACATGGTGTTCCGGCCCGCGGCCGATATGAACGGAATTCTTTTCCATGGAACCAGCACGATCGCCGCTGTCGAAAGCAGGAAAGCCAGGCCGTACGCGGTAAGACGGTACCCGGCGGCATTCCAGCCACCAGAGTCCATGGCTTCGTATGTGGACGCGCCGTAAAACCACCATTTGAGGCGATGTCCATTCAGCCCGGATAGATACTCGAACGCCGCCACGAACGCGATGATCGCGATAATTCGGATCGGTATGGAAAAACGCTTCAACTGCAGCATTTTCTGCAACCGGTCGCGTCCGAAGAAATGTCCAGCCAGGAAGAACGGCAGGAAGACGATTGTGCGCGACAGGCTGGCGAAATACCCGATACCTTCGGCATAGCCCGCGGCCACGCCCAGCGCGATGGAGATCGGCAGGATGAACCGAATCCTGACCAGGTAGGGCAGGGCCGCCTTCCAGATGGCCAGGCTGAAAAGAAACCACATCAGCCAGTAGGGCTTGAAGACCGAAAACAGCAGCTCGCGTCGATCGAACAGCCACCAGTCGAACAGCGAGTACGCGACCTCGAAGATGATAAACGGGATCACGATGTGTTCGATCAGCGCGCGGTACTGGCCAGGACCTGGATCGGACCGGGAAAAGTGCCCGGAAACGAAGGCGAACAGCGGAATGTGGAACGAATAGATGAGCAGGTAGGCCGTGCCGTAGCCGAGCGGCTCGAGCATGTGTCCGATTACGACCAGCAGAATCAGGAAAAATCGAATGTTGTCGAACCAGGGATCACGTGCTTTGTGGACGGTATCGCCATCCGCGGTGGTCGATTGCGACGGGGGCTGGATGGGCGATGGCTGAAGCGTCATTATGCGACCTGGTCGAGCGTCCGACAGGGACAACAAGTCGACGGACGCAATTCTAGCGGAAATCGGGTTAACATAACCCGAATTTTCACCACCCAGGGGGGAGCATGCTGCTGAAACGTAACGAGTGGTTTATCAGGGAACACATTGCCGTGCTGAAGTTGACCGACACCTATGACATCGTGGACCCGACCAGCGGCACGATGCTGGGGATCGCCCGGGAGGAGCCGCCGGCATGGGCCAAATATATGAGGCTTCTTCTGAGTAAGAAGCTCATGCCAAGCATCGTCAACATCTATCCTGGCGAGGGCGTGCCGCCGATCCTGACCATTCATCGCGGCGTGGCCTGGTGGTCGACCAAGGTGTCCGTTCGCCGCGCCGATGGAACCGAGATTGGATACTTCAAAAGCAAGGTGTTCTCGCTTGGAGGCGGTTTCTACGTCTTTGACTCGATGGGAAGGCAGGTCGCCGAGATACGAGGCGATTGGAAGGGATGGAGTTTCAGGTTTATCGGCAGTGACGGAAGCACGCTGGGAACCGTCAGCAAGAAATGGGCAGGGATTGGCAAGGAGTTGTTCACCACGGCGGACAACTACATGATCGCCTTGAACGCTTCCGCTCCCGCAGGGGAAGACACCAGGGCGCTGCTTCTGGCCGCCGGCCTGGCAATCGACCTCGTGTTCAAGGAAAAGAACTAACCCGCCTGGATTCAGGTGGCCGTCGAAGCGACGATAGTTGCCGTGGAATTTCTGTGCAAAACCGCGTTGACCATCGGCGGGCACGTGAATATGATGGGTTCACTCAATTTTGAGTCTTTCGGGGGCTTTTAACATGACCAAGCGTAGTCCTGCTGCCGTACTTCTGTTGCCGTTCGTCACGTTCTGCATCTACTGGCTTTACTGGCTCTTCGCGACCGCCGGCGAGATGAAGGCCAAGGGCGCCGAGATTCCCAGCGCCATTCTCGCGTTCATCCCGATCGCCAACTTCATTTACATGTGGAAGTGGGCCAAGGGCGTCGAGCACGTCACAAATGGCGCGATGAGCGGAAGCACTGCGTTCGTTCTGCATTTCTTCCTGGGCGTGATCGGCAGCGCGATCATCCAGAGCAAGCTCAATGACGTAGCGTGATTAGTCCGTCGATCCGGATTCCGTTTCTATCAGCATTGCTCAACAAAATCGGAGTGCTTCGATGAAGCTGAGCGCCGAGATTCGAATCAATCTGTTGCTGACCGAGTACCCGTTTCTGGAGGACTTCCTGGCCGGTTACCACCCGAAGTTCGAGATGCTGCGCAATCGGATGGCCAGGGCCACCATCGGGCGGATTGCGACGCTCAGGACCGCGGCAGGGATTGCCGACATCGACCTGGACGGATTGATGCGCGATGTGGCCGGCGAGATCGAGGCGAAGACCGGTGTAATGCCGGAATTGACTTCGGTTGCGTCGCCTGTCCTGAGCAGGGAAGGGCGATTGAACGAGTTGAAGGACATCATACGGGAGCTTCATGAAGGTGGGGATCTCGAGGTCGCCCGGAAGCGGTTCGCCATGGCGATTCAAGATGTCGAGGCCACCGAGATTGCCAGAATGGAAGAGGAGTTGATACGTGCCGGGATGCCGGTGTCGGAAGTGCGGCGTATGTGCGACGTTCACGTCAGCACATTCCGCGAGGCGTTGGATCAGCACGATGAAATTCCGGTCCCGGCAGGACATCCGATTGATACCTACATGGCGGCGAACAGGGTCATAACCGGCCTGGCCAACCATCTGGGTGCGCTGGCGATCGACATGGACGGCGGGGTCGTTCCGTTCGGCGCATTTGATCGAGCGGAGGGCGTCCTGGAAGCGCTGACTGGTCTTGAGAATCACTATGAGCGTAAGGAAACCCTGTTGTTCCCGATGCTTGAACGTCACCAGATCACAGGGCCGTCGCAGGTGATGCGTGGGATTCACGACCAGATTCGGCGGGCCAGGAAGGAACTGGCGACGGCCGCTACCCACCAGGATATCGTCACGTTCGTTGCGGACGCGCCCGCGTTGGCTCGTGACATAGTCGAGATGGTCTACAAGGAAGAAAAGATCCTTTTCCCGATGGCGCTTCAGACACTGAATGAACAGGAGTGGGCCGAGATCAGGCGTGGCGAGGACAGACTTGGTTATGTTCTGGCGAAGCCGTCTGCCCACTGGGAGTGACGGTGTCACTCTTCGATGGTGGGCGTCAGCGAATTCGGTTCTTAACCAGACCCGTTCCCAGTCATCGTCACCGCGGTTGGCTGCGTGTTGTCCGGCTTGTGGACGGGGCTGATTCCTGATACCATTCGCGCGCCTTCGGAGGTGGCGGATGACATTCCAGGACGTAATTCTTCGGCTTCAGGATTTCTGGTCCAAAAAAGGCTGCCTGATCGTACAACCGTATGACCTTGAAAAGGGTGCGGGTACGTTCAATCCGGCCACGTTCCTGGCGTGCCTCGGTCCGAAACCGTGGAACGCCGCGTACGTTGAGCCGTCCCGCAGGCCCACCGACGGCAGGTACGGGGAAAACCCGTTCAGACTGCAGCACTACTACCAGTTCCAGGTGATCATGAAGCCGGCCCCGGAAAACATCCAGGACCTGTATCTTGAAAGCCTTTACAAGCTCGGTATCAATCCGAATGAGCACGACATCCGGTTCGTCGAGGACGACTGGGAGTCTCCGACGCTGGGCGCCTGGGGGCTCGGCTGGGAAGTCTGGGTGGACGGGATGGAAGTGTCCCAGTTCACGTACTTCCAGCAGTGCGGCGGGTACGAACTGAACCCGATATCGGTCGAACTGACCTACGGGCTCGAGCGCATCACGCAGTATCTGTCCGGCGTGGACAACGTGTTCGACCTTGAATGGGGACACGGAGTTTCGTACCGCGACGTGGCGCACCGTCAGGAGGTCGAGTTCTCAAAGTACAATTTTGAAGAGGCCGACGTCCCGTTGCACTTCGACCTGTTCCTGAAGTTCGAGAAGGAATGCCTGAGGCTGCTGGAAAAGAAGCTGGCGTTACCAGCCTACGACTACTGCATGAAGTGCAGCCACGCCTTCAACGTTCTTGATGCGCGCGGCGCCATCTCGGTTTCGGAGCGCCAGGCGTACATCGGTCGCGTAAGGCAGATGGCGCGCGGTTGCGCGACCGTTTGGATGGAAACGCAGGGATTCCTGGGAACCGGGAAGGGGGAGTGACCATGGAAAACCGCGATTTCCTGATTGAGGTTGGAACCGAAGAAATCCCCGCCCGCATGGTCGCCCGGGCAGCCGGTGACCTGGAAGTGCTGACGCTGGCCGCTCTGGATGCCGCGGGACTTGCTCACGACGGGTCCGAAGCGTTCTTCACGCCGCGCCGCCTGGCAGTGGTGGTTAGAAACGTGCCGGTCGCCCAGGCCGACCGCGAAGAGATCGCCTACGGTCCGTCCGTCTCGATCGCGCGTTCGTCCGATGGTGGCTGGACCCAGGCCGCTACCGGGTTTGCCCGTGGCAAGAATATGCGAACCGATGACCTGGTCGAGGTCGACGGGCCGAAGGGACGCGTTGTGGCGTTGAAGGTCCTGACCCACGGAAGGCCCACGGTCGACGTGCTTGCGGGTGTGATGCCCGGCGTTCTGGGCCAGTTGAAGTTCCCCAAGTCGATGCGCTGGGGGGCGGGCCGCGGCCCGTTCGTCAGGCCGATCCACTGGTTGTGCTGCCTGCTGGGCGACACCGTGGTTCCTTTCGAGTTCGTGGGCATCAAGTCGGGACGCGAGTCGTTCGGACACCGCTTCATGGCTGGCGATGCCTTCACGGTCACCTCGCCCGCGGAATATGTCGACATGCTGCGGCAGCGGCACGTGATGGCCCGCGCGTCCGAGCGCGTCACCTCGATTCGCGAGCAGATGGCGGCCGTCGAGAGCTCGACCGGGCGCAAGTTCATACCGAACGAGGCGCTGTTTGGCGAGATATCGAACATCATCGAGCAGCCGATACTGATCACGTGTGAGTTCGACAAGGATTTTCTGCGTCTGCCCGTCGAGGTCCTGACCACCGCGATGGCCGCGCATCAGCGGTATATGGCGATGCAGGAACCGGACGGCAGGCTTTCCTGCCAGTTCGGCGTTGTCTGCAACAACCGGGCACGGGACATGGCCGTGGTGGCGCGCGGAAACGAGCGCGTGCTGGCGGCGCGTCTTTACGACTGCAGGTTCTTCTGGGAACACGATCTGAAGGTGGGCCTGGAAGAGATGGGCGATCGCCTCGAGGGCCGGCTGTTCCTGAAGGACGGCGGGACCATGCACGACAAGCGTCGCCGTATGAAGAAGATCTGCGACGACATCGCGGATGCCGCCGGTTTCGACAAGGAACAGAAGAAGGATCTGGCCCGCGCCGCCATGTTGTGCAAGGCCGACCTGATGTCCTCGGTGGTGGGCGAACTGCCGGAGCTGCAGGGCGTCATGGGGTCGTATTACGCACAGGCCTCCGGCGAGAGCCAGTCCGTTGTCACCGCCATACGCGACCATTACCAGCCGAGATTTGCGGCCGACAGGCTGCCTGGCTCCGACGTGGCTGCCGCGCTGGCGCTGGCCGACCGTATCGACAGCATCGCGACCTGCTTCTATGTAGGCGAGATTCCGACCGGTTCGCGTGACCCGCTGGCGCTGCGAAGGGCGGCGATCGCGATCCTCAGGATCATGATTGCCAATCCGCGGCTGTCCCGGATTACCGTATCGCAGCTTCTGGACATGGCCGCGGATTCGCGCGGTTTGATGTCCGGCGCCAAGTCCTTCCTGCAGGATGCGGTCTCGAAGGTCTCGCGCAAGGGAAAGGAAGAGGCGACGATCGAGGACTTCATGGCCGAGCGTCTTCGCGGGATTCTGACCGAGGAATACGGCGTGGGCGGGGATGTCGCCAACGCGGTCCTGCCGTTCATGACTGGCGAACAGGCCGCGTCTCCGGCCGATCTGGTTTCGCGGGCGGTTGCGATACGCGACGCGATGGCGGATGAGACGTTCAGACAGTTCCTGGACAACGTGTTCAAGCGCGTCGGCAATATGGTTCACAAGGCGGACGAGGAACTGGAGGGCTGGCGCGACGCGATCGGTCCGCTGGGCGCGATGGGCAAGATCGGGTCGTGGTTCGGCGCGAACAAGCAGCATCGCAACCTTCTGGATCCGGCAGTTGACTACACCGACACACTGGAAAGCCAGCTCGAAAAAGACCTTGAGGTGTGCCGTGTCAACGGCGCCGTTCAGTCTGCTGCGGCGCGCGAGCGTCGCGACTACCCGGGCGTGCTGAAGGTGATGGCGTCTTTCGAGGGTCCGCTGGCGAGTTTCATCGGGTCGGGCAAGGACGGTGTTCCTGTTCTGCTGGAGCAGGACGAGGCGAAACGTCTGGCCAGGCTGGCGCTTCTGGACAGGGTTTTTTCCCAGTTTAACTGGTTTGCTGATTTTTCAAGGATTTCCACGAGGTAAGTTAGATGGCAGACAAGAGGGTCTACAGGTTCTCGAAGGATTTGGTCGAAGGCGACCGCGACATGAAGAACACCCTGGGCGGCAAGGGCGCGAACCTGCACGAGATGTGCAAGATCGGCCTGAACGTTCCCCCGGGATTCACGATTACGACCGAGACTTGCGTCCATTACTTCCGGAACGGCAATACGTGGGCGCCCGGCCTTGAGGCCGAGGTCGAGGAAGCGGTTCAGTGGCTTGAGAAGACCAACGGCAAGAAACTGGGCGACACGAAGAACCCGCTGCTGGTTTCGGTGCGTTCCGGCGCTCGCGCCTCGATGCCCGGCATGATGGACACGATCCTCAACCTGGGCCTGAATGACACGACGGTCGAGACCCTGGCGACCGCGACCGGCAACCGCCGTTTCGCGATGGACAGCTACCGCCGCTTCATCAAGATGTTCGGCGACGTCGTCCTGGGCATCAAGGGCAAGAAGGGCGAGCACGATCCCTTTGAGGAAGCTCTTGAGTCGGTCAAGAAGAAGGGCGGCAAAAAGCTGGACACCGAGCTGACGGCCGAGGAACTGGAAGAAGTCGTGAGGCTGGAAAAGAAGGTCGTGTTCGAGCGTACCGGCCGTGATTTTCCGATTTGTCCTCGTGAGCAGCTTCGCCTGGCGATCAACGCCGTGTTCGATTCCTGGATGAACGCGCGCGCGATCGAGTACCGCCGCATCTACCGCATCCCGGAAGACTGGGGTACCGCGGTCAACGTCCAGACCATGGTTTTCGGCAACATGGGTAACGACTGCGGCACCGGCGTCGCCTTCACGCGTGACGCAGCGACCGGCGAAAACGTTTTCTACGGCGAGTTCCTGATGAACGCGCAGGGCGAGGACGTCGTGGCCGGTATCCGCACACCGCTGAAGATCGCCGAGATGGCTAAGGTGATGCCGCACGCATACGAAGAACTGATTCAGATCCGCACGATGCTGGAAAACCATTACCGCGACATGCAGGACCTGGAATTCACGATCGAAAAGGGCAAGCTGTTCATCCTGCAGTGTCGTTCGGGAAAGCGTACCGGCCTGGCCGCCGTCAACATAGCGATCGACATGCTGGAAGAGGGCATGATTGACGAGGAAACCGCGATCACCCGCATCGAGGCCGGTCAGGTAATGTTCCTGCTGCGCCCGATCTTCAACGCCAAGGCAGTCAAGGAAGCGGCCGCTCAGGGCCGCCTGGTGGCGAAGGGCCTGCCCGCCGGTCCTGGCGCGGCGACCGGTCGCGTGGCGTTCTTCAGCGACGAGATCAAGCAACAGGTCGCGAAGTGGGGCGACAAGGCGATCCTGGTTCGCATTGAGACCTCCCCCGAGGATATCAAGGGCATGGAGACCGCCGAGGGCATCCTGACCCAGCGCGGCGGCATGACGTCGCACGCTGCATTGGTCGCTCGTCAGCGCGGCAAGGTTTGCGTGGCCGGTTGCTCGGACATTGAGGTCGACTACAAGAACCGTCTGATGAAGATCGACAACCACGTCGTGCGCGAAGGCGACTGGATCAGCATCGATGGCTCGTCCGGTTCCGTTTACCTGGGCAAGATCGAAACCGCGCCGTCCGAAGTCATTCAGGTCTTGCTGGACAAGACTCTCGACGCGAAGGACGCGCCGAACTACCGCAAGTTCGAGCGCCTGATGACGATCGCGGACAAGTTCACCAGAATGTCGGTCCGCACGAACGCCGACAACCCGCTGGACGCCTCGCGCGCCATCGAGTTCGGCGCGAAGGGCATCGGCCTCTGCCGCACCGAGCACATGTTCTTTGAAGGCGACCGCATCACGTCGATGCGCAAGATGATCATGGCCGACAACGAGGCCGATCGTCGCATCGCCCTGGCCGAGCTGCTGCCGTTCCAGCGTGAGGACTTCAACGGGATCTTCAAGGCGATGAAGGGATACCCCGTGACGATCCGCCTGCTGGATCCGCCGCTGCACGAGTTCCTGCCCGGCGACGAGAAGAGCCAGAAGGACTTCTCGGCAAAGACCGGAATCCAGGTTGCACGGATCCTCGAGCGTATCGAGGAACTGCACGAACAGAACCCGATGCTGGGTCATCGTGGCTGCCGTCTGGGCAATACCTACCCGGAGATCACCGAGATGCAGGCGCGCGCGATCTTCGAGGCCGCCTGTGACGTTGCGAAGGAAGGTCTGCCGGTTCATCCCGAAGTGATGGTTCCGCTGGTAGGTCACGTCAACGAACTGAAGGTCCAGGCCGACATCATCCGCACGACCGCCGAGAAGGTCTTCGCCGAGAAGGGCGTCAAGGTCGAATTTCTGGTCGGGACGATGATCGAAGTCCCGCGCGCGACCGTCACGTCGGCGCAGATCGCGGAAGTAGCCGAGTTCTTCAGCTTCGGCACGAACGACCTGACCCAGATGGGGTTCGGCATGTC
>CAZNJW010000019.1:10879-24105 GCA_964573455.1 uncultured Anaeromyxobacteraceae bacterium
TGTCGCTGTCGGATGGCCGGACCGTGCGTCCGGTGTACGTGGCCGGTATCATCGGGGCGGCGCTTGACATGTTCCTGGTGGCTGACGACGGCGTGGTGGAACACAAGGCCGTGGCGAAACTGGACCAGGGCAGTCACACTGTCCTCGAGTACGCGGTCACCGACCACGAGCGCGTTATCTGGATTTCCAACCGGGAGTTCAACGAGATTGTCGTCGCGCACGCTACCATCACGGCGCGCGGTGATGTGGAACTGCGTGTCGACGGGACCGCTCCGGCCGAGCTGCTGGGCTCAACTGGCGACTATTTCCGCGGCATGATCAGATCGGGTGTTGGACCGTTTGTTTACGCTGCGTATCGTTCGCCGGCCGGCCTGGCCGTGTTTGAGATCGTCGGGGGTGGAGATCTTCGCTACCGTCATCTGATACCGCTTGATGGGGATCCGGCCGAGGTGGCGTCTTTTGTGCATCAGGACGGACACGAAACGCTTTATGTGACCGAAAACGCGTTGGATTACGTCTATGCGGTCGACCCGGTTTCAGGCTCGGTGATCGACACGATCTACGTAGGCGCCGCGCCATACGGAATAGCTATCGCCGGCGGCCGCGCTTTCGTCGCCAACTTCGAGGACTCTACTGTCAGCGTGTTTGGGGTTGATCCGGCCAGGGACGACTACCACGTCGCCGGGGTGATCGAATGATGCCGTCATATGCGGGAGGCCAAGTGGCTGTTAGACGATTGATAACGCTGATCGCGCTTCTGGCTTTCGCCGGGGGCGTGTCCGCTTGTTCCGAGGACGCCGAGTACGTCACCATCGTCCTTCAGCGGCCGGTGGATTTCGCGATCACATGCGTCTCGTCGGACTATTCGTTCCTGGATGTCGAGGATTGTGCCCAGGACACCTCGACCACCATTTCGTGGATACTGGACGATGACATGGGCGGCGTGTTCGTCGCCAACGCCAGGAGTGGCAAGCTCATCGACATGGATGCCTATTTCCCGGGCTATTCGCCGGTGGCGGTAGGCACAGGATTGACCAGAATAATAGCGTCTCCCGATTCGCGTGATCTTTATGTCGCCTATTCGGCGAACGGCGACGACGGCCCGGGAATCGCCAGAATTCCCGGTGTGTTCTATGAGGAAGTTCATGTTTCGGCCAGGATGGACGTTCAGTGCCCCGTTACCGACATGGCCGTTATCCGTGACGAGGAAACGCCGGCCGGATGGTATGTCGCTGCCGTTTCGCGTTGCGAGGACGGTTTCAGGCTGGCCAGACTCGACCCGGCCGAGGACGGCGGCGACGCCTTCATGCAGGTCACAGAGGTTGCCCCGCTGCCCGGAACTGTCGGTTCGCTGGCCGCCGGCGCGGGAAAGGTGATCCTGACCTCGAGCGATCTTCCGGCCGCGGACGGATACCCGGCGTGGGACCACATGCTTGTGTTTGACGGACCTCTGGCTGCCGGCGCCGAATTCGTCGCTGTTCCGGTGGTGAACGACAGCGTGCTGGCGCCGATAGCCGGCACTGAGGGCCTTACGCGCGACTGCATCCCCGGCAGTCCCGCCGTTATCGCGGGTTACGTTTCCGGGCGTCCGGCCATCTCGCCCGATGGCAGGTTTATTTATGTGCCCATGTCGTCTCCGGCCGGCCTGGCCGTGTTCGACGCCAGCCTGGAAAGGGTAAACACCCACGCGCTGACCGCCGCCGACACGGACGATTCGACTGATGGAACCGGCGTGGTCAACTTCGCGAACCGGCTCTTCGGATACATGGGGTACAAAGACATAAGGATGGATTCGCCGGTCGTCGGCGTCACGTTCGTGGAGATTCCCGAGGTCGGGCTGCGCGCGTTGACGTGGCTTTACGGCGGGCAGGTGGTCAGGGTGGTGGTCGATCCGACCGAAGATGTCCCGTGGTCGCATCGTGCCGAGAACGACCTGGAAGGAATCGAGAGCTCCGCGTACCAGCCGATACTGTGGTACCAGGGACGGAAGCTTGAGAACGGCATCAAGACGCGGTCCGACCTGCCTTCATTCGGTTCCAGGCAGATTGTCATGCCGGTAACCGAGGAAGATTCCTACGTTTATTACGGAATTCAGTTCAACGGCGATGTCGAGGCCGAGGCTCCGGAACGCTGGTCGGTGACGTTCGAGGGCGTGATACCCGGTGCTTCCGGCGTGTGTGGCGTCCTGGAATCCGCCGGAACCAATGGCTGGCTGAACCGCTGGTTCCTGTCCGCCGGTGACGTGGATTTCTGCGCGCTGGGGATCGAGGCCGCGGGTGAGGAATATGACGGCGACCTTGTCGAAGTCACAATGCCGGTGGACGAGGCGTGCGGAAGCTGGTCCGGGCGTACCGCCATATTCCGCGTTGAGACGGTCGAGGCCGGCCAGATGGGCCTGATCCCGGCCGATGCGACCGCGGCCATGGACGCTCCGCCCGCGACGTGCGCCGGTTCCGGGGTGGCCTGGAAGGCAAGGGTGTCGGGTCATTGGCTTGTTACCGGCAGCCGCACCGGCTTCCTGCATCCGTTCAAGTCCGAGGGCGGTCAGTGCGTGGTCCGCCCGGACGCCGATCCCGCATTTGTCGGTCGCGCGCTTACCGCCATGCCGGACGGCGATGACCTGGTCGTGGACTCGTGTCCCGTGGCTCGTGGACTTGATTCGCGCATCGACTGGAACGGCAAGTGGTTCCATAACGCCATCTTCGGGTTCTGGGTGATCCCGGGCTGCGTACTCGACAACCAGTACAGGCCCGTGGTTGTTCCGCCGGTCCGCGACACGTCACTGACGTTCCTAACCGAGACGGGGCGCATCCCGAATCAGAACGATATCGGCGGGTTGGCCAGCGCAATGCTGGTTCACGGAGCGATGCTGTTCGCGCTTGATTCCAGCAATGGCCGACTGGTTGTACTGGACCCCGCGTCGATGGAAATCAAAAATTCCTGGTTTTAAGCGTCGGTTCTCTCGCGCGTGCGCGAACGCGCACGATCAACTTTTGTTAACAGGTAATTGGAAACCATTCGCTTTCAGACCAATTAGTTGTTGACAACAGCCAACCTTCAAAGGATAAACTACCGGCCGAAGCATTTCGGCGTTCATATTCGCCAGATCAGGCCTTGAACATGGGAGCTTGACATGACGCGCTCTGGGAAACTGCTGCGGATTAGGGGAATTCTGTTCCTGGCCGCCGCCGCGTTGACGCTGCTTGCGGTGCTTGGCGGATGCAATTACGACTGGACTTTCTATCGTAATTCGTTCACCGGCAGCAAGCTGGAATTCGTGTCGGTGGTGCCCGCCCACAAGGAAGACGACGGCACTTACACTCGTCAGTGTGTGTACGACCCGTCCAGAAAGGTGGACTCCGTTCTGATGTCCTTCGCCCTTGTTGGCGCCGGTCTCAGCTCCGATACCACCACCAAGGACAACGACACGGCGATCAGGCCTGGTGACATGGTCAAGGCCCCCGACGGCGACCGCGTCATCGTCGAGATGAGCGCTGAATCCGAGGAACCGCGTGCCGTTTCCGAGGAAAACTTCAACGTGAGGGTTTCGTGTCTGGATCCTTACCCGATAGCCAATCAGACGGCGACCTCCGGTGGCGGTTCGCAGATCAAATGCACCCGTCAGGAGAGCATCGATGGCTCGCCGGATACCGTGACCTACACCAACAACCTGTCTGACGGCACGCTTCGGCTCAGGCCGGACAGCACCGGTATCTCCGTCGCGATCATGATCGATCAGAGCGGTTCGATGAAGGGGTACGTCGAGGCTTCGTCCTTCGGCGAGATCAGCATCGATTCCAAGGTTCCGATCGCTCAGTTCGCCAGCCGCGCCACCGATTATCAGGCGTTCAGGACCACCGCGGTCCAGGCGCTGATGCGTCAGCTCAACGCCGGTGATCGCGCCGGTATCTTCCAGTTCGGCGAGGCTGTCAGCGACGTCGAGGCGAAGATTCTGTGCGACGGCACCTACGCGACCGAGGCGGAAGCCCGCTCGGCCTGCTTCGGTATCAACCGCGCAATCCTGAATTCCAACCAGCTCAGCTCGCTTCAGTCCGAGGCGGAAGGCCGCACCCCGCTGTGGCAGTCGGTCAAGGACGTTTACAAGTATCTGAAGGAAAACGAGACGAAGAGCCTGGCCAGGCACATATTCATCATCACCGACGGCCCGGATACCTGTGCCCGTAACTCCGCGGACTTCCTTCCATTCATGCGCTATCAGCGCGTCACGACCGGTCCCTGGCTCTCCGAGAACCAGGACGATTCCTGCTCGGACGTGGCCTGGGAGGATTTCCTGGATTACATCTGGGACGACGTGATGAACGAAGACGGGACCCCCAAGTCCTACGATCAGATTCCGGTGCATGTCAGCATCGTTCAGATGCAGTCCCGGGGCTACCCCGAGATGGACCCCTTCCAGCAGCAGGTCACCTGTTTGACCGGCGGACACTACACGTTCATCAACGCCAGTGACCTGCCCGGTTCGAACGAGGTCATCCAGGATGGAAACCATCCGCTGCAGGATGCACTGACCGCGGCCGCGACGAAGTTCCGGCTTTCCCTGTCCGGCGTCTGGCAGGCGGCCAAGAAGGTCAACGACCTGTCCGATGGCAGTCTGACCGCCGGCGCCATGACAGCGCTGGATGGCGAGATCGCCGTGGTGCCGTCCGATACCGCGATCTTCAGTGAGGCCATGAAGACCCAGATGACCAAGAAGATCGTCAGCGATGTGGATACCCGCGGCACCTTCCTGATCCCGTCGGGCGGTCAGGCTCTGGCCTGTGACTGGATGCCACTGATGTGGGCGGACAAGGACGACGCGAAGGCCGAGGCGTGCCGCGTTGCTGAACTGTCCCAGGCGAAGGACGTCTGCGTCAGTCTCGATGCGGATTTCGGCACGATCTGTTCGACCGGCACGTGTTGCTTCGGAATGTGCGTGGCCGCCGCGCCGGAATGTCAGGTACTTGATGAACTGTGCAACTACGACAATGTCGACGACGGTACGCCGTGCACCGGTGGTACATGTGACGAAGGCATCTGCGTGCCGGCTGGTGCGTAGTAGGGGATTTACCCCGATTTACTAAGGGAATTGGCGGCCAAAATGTGCCGGATAACCAACAGCAATAAGCGAGGGCTTGTCATGAAAGGACGGTGGGCGTTGCGGACCATCATCAGTTTCGTTGTTCTGGCGGTGGGAATTCCCGCGTTCGCGCAGGAATCCACGACTCTGGACTCGAATCTGGACAAGATCTGGGGTAAGGAAAGGGAACTGAAGGTCATCGAGAAGAAGCAGTTCCAGCCTGATTTCCGGCATGAGATCGGAATCTTCCTGGGGGTCATTCCGAACGACCCGTTCTTCGTGTACGTTCCAATCGGAATCAGGTACGACTACCACTTCATGGAATCCCTTTCCTTCGAAGTGGCCGGTGCGTACATTCCGTCGGCGAACACCGGACTTCTTGACGAGATCGTCGAGGGCACCAAGCAGGCCATCTACAAGGGCGAGCTGCTTGAACGTGTTCAGTGGTACGTTGATTTCAACATCCTCTGGGCTCCCTTCCACGGCAAGTTCAGCGTCATGAACAAGCACATCACCTCGTTCGACGCCGGCTTCCTGGTCGGTATCGGCGTGATCGGTTCGCAGTACTACGACAAGAAGGGCGATCTCCAGACCCGCTGGTCGTATGACGGCGCGATTCCGTTCAATCTGATGGCCAACCTTGGCGCGTTCATCAAGTTCTGGGTGACGGATTACCTGGCTGTCGGTATCGACTACCGGCACTACATATTCCCGAAGTACCCGGGACCGGGCAACGGCGAATGGTCGGATGGCGTCAGCTCGCTGGCCGAGCTTTCCGTCAGCGTGAGCTACATCACGCCGGCGCCGAAATGATTCGACGGATCGACTGTTGACATCATTCGCGGCCCTCGGGTCGCCGTTACTTTGGAGACGGTGGGAAAATGAGCCGAAATTTGATTTCGAAGCTGCTGCTTGCCGCTGCCGTGATTCCCGGGATCATCCTGGCGTCTGGTGACGCCCGGGCGATCTCGAAGGACGAGGTAGTCAGCCTGGCAGTCGTAATGATGGTTCCCGAAGCGGATATCATCGCTCAGATTGAGGCGGACAGGTCCGTGTTCAATCTGTCTATCAGCGACATCCTTGAACTCAGGAAAGCTGGCGTTCCGGACGGCGTAATCAAGTTCATGATGAGCACGCCCACGCGCTACGCTGCTCCTGCTCCCGCACCGGCGGCGCCAGCCACCGCTCAGCAGCCCTCGCAGCAGACGGCGGCGCCGGTAGCCCCGGTGGTGCGTGAAAAGACCCCTGAAGAGCTCGAAGCCGAGCGTCAGGCGGCGGCCGCCGAGGCCGAGCGTCGGGCGATTGAGGCGAAGCAGGCCGAGGAAGCTCGCCGCAAGGCTTACGCGACCGGCAAGCTGAAGAAGGGCCTTGAGCTCGCGGAAACAGGTCGCTGGGTCGAGGCGATCGTGCTGTTCCAGTCCTTCCTTAAAGAAGAGAACTACGCCGAGGACTCGATCGAGGTCTACAACGCAAAATACGGCATGGCTGCCGCTCTGACGAACGCCGGTCTGTACCAGAGCGCCGCGCGTCTTCTGGTCGAGGTCCTTCTGCAGGGCCAGGACAAGCCGTTCTTCCAGGATGCCTTCAAGAAGCTGCGCATCCTGCGCCGCGAGGTGATCTACAACCCGCACGAGCTGGAAATGCTGACATCCTTCCCCGTCGTCAGCTTCTCGGATGCTTTCCAGGCCGAGTTCAACTACGTGATGGGCGAGTACTTCTACGACATCGGCGACTACGAGCGTGCGGTCAACCACCTTTCGCGCGTGGGCGTCGGCAACCCTGACTCGGCCAAGGCGAAGTACCTGGTCGGTCTTGTTCAGGTCCGCAACAGCATGTACAAGTCGGCTGTCGAATCGTTCCAGGAAGCGGTAACGCTCTCCGAGGACGAGACGAACGGTGATCCTTCCGTGCGCGACCTTGCTTACATGGGCCTGGCCCGTATCGCTTACGAGGCGGAAAACCACGACGCGGCAATCTTCTACTACAAGAAGGTTCCGGGGGACTCCCCGCGCGCCGGCACGGTTTTCTACGAACTGGCCTGGACCTACCTGATGAAGGGTGACTACAGCCGCGCGCTGGGTGCCTTCCACGCCATTCGTTCTCCGTACTTTGACGATGCGTTCATTCCTGAACTGTGGATCATGGAAGCCCGCGTCTACGGCGACCTTTGCTACTACGACAAGGCGTCCAAGGCCCTGGACATGTTCGATTCCGAGATCGCGGTGCATCAGGTTCCGCTGCGTCGCTTCATGGACGCCCAGCCTTCGCTCGAGGCGTACTACTTCTCGTTCCTGAAGTCGGTCAACGCCCCGGACGAAAAGAGCCTGCCGCGCGAACTGACTCTGCCGGTCATGCAGAACGTCGAGTTCTACAACCTGTACAAGACCGTCAGACAGATCGAAAAGGAAACCAGGCTGATCAAGGATAACGCCGGTCAGCTTGGCGAGTTCGCCACCGAGATGCTCGGTCGCCTGGATACGCTCCACAAGGACAACGTGGTCCGCTGCGGCGTGACGATCCAGCGCATCCTGAAGGGTGTCGAAGCCGACATCGAGCGTTCGCAGATCCACCAGACCGAAATTCAGGTCGACATCAGCGGCGCCGAGATCGACGCCCTGAACCAGGAACTGCGCGTCCTGTCCGGCGAAGAAGAGCAGACCAGCTCCAGCACGGCTCGTCGTAGCGACATCGTCATCGGCGGCGACACCGAGGTGTGGCCGTTCATCGGTGAGTTCTGGCTTGACGAGGTCCCGTACTTCCGCAGCTCGCTTGTCAGCAAGTGCGTCGAGTACTGATGCGGTAATTTTTCGGGTCGGCCCGGGCTTCTGTTCGGCCGGGGACCCCTTCGTTGGAATTCTTTCGAGGTATGGGGGACGAATGAGAAACACCATCACGTCCATTGCCGGGATTTCGGCGGTCGCGATTGCGATGCTGACCGGGCCGGTGGTTGCACTGGGGCAGGAAGCCGCGACGCAAGGCGCCGTGGATCAGCAGGAAGCGCCAGCTGGTGAACAGAAGGCGGTTCAGGGCGGCAAGTTCACCCTTGAGGACGCCGAAGTCATGGTCGGCGAGGCCGTCAAGGAAAAGATGGCCGAGATCTCCCTGCGCAGGCAGGAGCAGATTCAGAGGCTGCGGGACCTGCTGGCCAACCCGGATTACCGCAAGGATCCGACGCGCGCCCCGGGCGTTCTGCACCGCCTGGCGGAAGCGTACTGGGACGAGAGCTTCTACCAGTACATGAAGGCCCGCGACGAGTGGGACAAGGCCTACGAACAGTACGACAAGGGCCTGCTGAAGGAGCTGCCCCCGGAACCGGTCGAGGATTACTCGCAGTCGCTTGAGTACTACCGGATGGTCCTGAAGGACTTCCCGGAGTACCAGCGTTTCGACGAGGTTCTTTTCTACATCGGAAAGGGCGCGATGAAGGAAGGCAAGGCGAAGCGTAACGTCGCCCTGCAGAAGGAAGGCGTCAATTACCTTGACCGCCTGGTCAAAAACTACCCGGAAAGCAAGTGGCTGGCCCAGTCGCACCTGGCGATGGCCGAGTACTACTTCGAGTCCAACAAACTGTACTACGCTCAGGTGAACTACGAGACGATCCTGACGAAGTTCCCGAAGTCGCCGATGTACAACTACGCGCTTTACAAGCTGTCCTGGGTTTACTTCAACATGGGCGAGATGGAGAAGGCGATCGACGGCTTCAAGCGCGTCGTGGCGGCTGTCTCCGGTGGAAAGGGCAAGGGCACAATCGAGTTCCGCAACCAGGCACTCAACGACCTGGTTTCCTGCTTCGCCGAGATCGATAACGGCTGGCAGGAGGCGCTG
Organism: uncultured Anaeromyxobacteraceae bacterium; assembly: GCA_964573455.1. Classification (GTDB taxonomy): domain Bacteria; phylum Myxococcota_A; class UBA9042; order DTJE01; family DTJE01; genus JAGOFO01. The sequence continues at coordinate 19,782 of CAZNJW010000019.1, forward strand.
GACTACTTCAAGTCCGTGCTGCCCGAGGACGAAACCTATGTGAAGATGCGCATGCTGGCCGACCTCTACGTCGGACAGGACAAGGTCATCGAGGCGATCGAGCTGTTCCGTCACTTCATCGAGCGTGACAAGACCGGCCGCGCGGTGCCCGAGTACTACGGCATCATCCTTTCCCTGTACCAGAACACGAACGACATCCCGGCCCTGGACGAGACCACCATCGAGATCATGAACTACTTCGATCCGAAGGGAACCTGGTACACGGCGAACAAGAAGGACGTCGACCTGCTGAAGGAAGCCGACACGCTTGGCGAGAAGTACGTGTACTACCTTGGGAACCACTACCACTCCGCGGCGCAGAAGGCCGAGGAGAAGAAGGACAAGGGTGCGAAGGCGATGTACGCGAAGGCGGCCGACAAGTACCGCCTGTACCTGACCAGGTTCTCGGAATGGGAACGCGCCTACATGGTCAACTTCTACTACGCCGAAATCCTTTACGCCCAGATCCAGGATTACCAGGCCGCGGCGGATCAATACAACGCCGTCATCGAGCGCGACAAGAAGGGCGATTACATGGAAGACGCCGCTCTGGGCGTCATCTACTGCTACGGCGAGCTGATGGTCTCCGCTGGCCTTCAGGAAGTCTCGAAGTCCGGCAAGTTCGAGGTCTACAAGGTTGACCCGAAGGCCCAGAAGAAGAACTTCGAAAAGACCGACCTCCATCCACTCGAGCAGAACTACGTTAAGGCGGCCGACAAGTACGTCGACCTGCTGACCGACCTGCTGACCGACCCCGAAGTTCGCAAGAAGAACCCGAAGCGCGGCGAGGCGATCCCCGAGGTCATGTACCTGGCGGCCGACGTCCTTTACAGGCACGGCCAGTTCGAGGACGCGGTCAAGCGTCTGCAGATTCTGTTCGCCTACGACAGCCAGTCGAAGTACGCGGCGTACGCGGTCTTCACACTGCTGGACTGCTACCAGCGCCTGAACAGGTGGCCGCAGGTCGAGGAGTGGGCCAGAAAGCTGATCGATGCCAGGAACTTCACTGTCAAGAAGGAAGGCGAACTGCGCAAGATCGTCGCGATCGCCATGACCGAAAACGCGCGCGTGCTGTCGATGGAAGGCAAGACCGACGCAGCCGGCAAAGAAGCGATGCGCGTTTACGAGGAGTTCAAGGGCGACAAGGACATGGCCTCCAGCGCGTTGTACAACGTCGCGGTTCTCTACGAGGATCAGCGTAACGTCGACAAGGCGATCCAGACCTACAAGCGCGTCGTGAAGGAATACCCGGATTCCGAGGTCGCGCCGAAGTCCGTATTCGCGATCGGCTCGATTCAGGAAAGCCAGACCGAGTTCGAGGACGCCGCGAAGACGTTCGAGAGCATGGTCCAGTTCAGGAACAAGAAGAAGCCGACCGATCCGGACAAGCTGGCGAACTGGGAACAGCTCCAGGTTGACATGGCGGACGCGCTGCAGAACGCCGGCATGATCCGCGAGGCGCTGGGCGACTACTCCGGCGCGGTGAAGTCCTACGAAAGCTTCATCTCGATCTTCCCGAACCATCCGGCCACGCCGGCGGTTTCCCTGCGCATCGGCAAGGTTTACGAGGACAGCGGCGAAAGCCAGAAGGCGTTGACCCAGTACCAGAAGTGGATTGGCCGCGGGTACAAGGTCCCCGAACTCGAGGTCGAGGCGTGGGTCCGTTCGGGCGCGATGCTGAAGAAGCTGAACAAGGACAAGAGGCGGACGGAAGCGACCCGCATGTTCACGACCGCGATCACGAAGTTCAACGAGATCGGCGATAACCAGACCGCTCTGGCCGCCGCGAAGAACTTTGCGGCCCAGGCGATGTTCGAACTTGCGGATTACGCCTACGACGATTTCGCCAAGCTGACGATTCCGTCGACACTGAATCCCTACAAGCTGAAGAAGGCGTTGACCGACAAGGCCGAGGCTCAGCAGAAGGCCGAGAGCATGTTCAACCAGGTCCTGGACTTCAAGTCCGGCCCGTGGTCGGCCGGTGCGCTGTTCAAGATCGGTATGCTGTACTACACCTTCAAGGAAGAACTGCTGAACGTCCCGGTTCCCGAAGGACTGGATCCCGACACCGAGATTATGTACATGGCCGTCATCGACGAGATCGCGGCGCCGGTCGAGGCGAAGGCAATGCGCGCGTTTGAAAACGCGTTGAACCTGGCGCACGAGAAGAAGGTCTACAACTCGTACTCGAAGTCCTGCGCGGAATACGCCGCAAAGGTCAACCAGGATTCGTTCCCGGTCTCGGGCGACGAACTGGTCAAGTCGAACAGGGAAAAAGACTCCGTGACTTCCACCAGCTTCATCAACACGCTCAAGCGTGGCGATGTCGAAATCAAGTACCTTGAGGAGGCCGCGAAATGAGAAAGGTTTTCGTAATGATTTCAGCAGGTCTTCTGGTAACGACCGCCGTCGCGTGCGGTGGGTCCGGAACCCAGACCCGCAAGGATACGAAGACGGGTAATCAGGTCGCGCAGGCCGGTGATTCCGGTCAGAAGGCCCCTGTGGTCCAGGAAAGCGCCGAGGACCTGTCGTACCGCGAGATCGTCACTCGTGAGTTTAAGTACGTCGAGGGCATCAACCAGGACGCGCAGGACTCGTTCGGGCAGGGCGTCCTGTTCCTGAACCAGTTCCCGCCGAACTACGAGCGCGCGGTCGAGTCGTTCAAGAAAGCGATCGAGAAGGATCCGTCGTTCCCCGAGGCGTATTTTAACCTGGGTCAGATCTACGAACGCCAGGGTAAGCCGATGGACGCGATCCGCATGTACGAGGCCGCCGGTCAGAAGACGGATGCCAAGCTGGACTCGCAGGCTTACATCGGCAAGGTCTACCTCGCGATGGCCAAGAAGGCTCACGACACCGGAATGAACACCGAGGGCGTGTCCTACGAGACCAAGGCGAAGGCGATCTTCGACGAGATCATCACCGCCGACCCGGAGAACCTGCAGGCGAACAACTCACTGGCGCTGTACTGGCTGTTCAAGGGCGACACCAAGACGGCCGAGGACTACGTCCGTAAGGTTCTGCTGAAGGCGCCGCAGGACGTCGTCGCGTTGAACACGCGCGGTCTGATCAACCTGAAGGCCGGCAACCTGAAGATCGCGAAGTGGGTGTTCGAGCAGAAGGCTCTGCGTTACGACCCGAACTCGATCGAGGCGTTGACCAACCTGGGCATCACCTACCTGCGCATGAACGATACGCCGATGGGCGTCACGTGCTTTGAGAAGGCGCTGCAGATTGATCCGAACAACTACGAAGCGCGGATGAATGTTGGCGCCATCTACTTGAATTACCTGCACTACGCGGCGGCAAGGGATCAGTACGAGGCCGCGCTGGCTCTGTCCCCGGACAGTGCCGAGGCGCTGATCGGACTGGGCTCCTGCTACCTGGGCCTGATGCAGAACGACAAGGCCGTCGAGGCGTGGGACAAGGCGATCAAGCTGGCCCCTGCGATGGGCGAACTGTACGTCAGGGTCGGCACCGTCTACGAGATGAAGCTGAACAAGATGGATCTGGCGATCCAGTACTACGAGAAGTACCTCGAAGTCGCCAATCCACCCGAGGACAACCAGATTCGTCTGAAGCTGCCCGTCCTGAAGGAAATGCAGGCGAACGGCGGCTTGCTTGAACCGGCGGCCGAGCCGGAACCGGAACCTGCGCCCGAGGCCGCTCCGGCGGTTGAAGAAGCGGCACCGGCGGCTGAACCCGCTCCGGCGGCTGAACCGGCACCGACGGCTGAAGAACCGGCACCGACGGCTGAGCCCGCTCCGGCGGTTGAAGAACCGGCGCCGGCGGCAGAACCCGCTCCGGCGGCTGAAGAGCCCGCACCTGAGGCGGCGCCTGAAGCGGCTCCGGTGGTCGAGTAGTTGATTTGTTGATGTTTGACCGTTAGGATAAATTGCCTCGCTGGAGGGAACCAGGATGAAGAAGTTTGTATTCGCGATGGTCGCGGTTGTGATGATGGCCGGCGTGCCGGCTGCCGCGCTTGCGGAAGGACCGGTCAAGTCGAAGTTCTACGACTTCTCTGATCAGCTTATCGACGGCGATATCAAGAAGCCGACCACGCTGTTCACCGACGCGCGCGCCAAGGTCAAGTTCGACCGTCTGCTGCGCCTGAAGAAGTCTTTCATCGAGCCGATGCTGGACACCGCCAAGGAAGACACCTTCAAGTAGCATCGTCGTCACGTCCCCGAACCATTTTCCCTGCTAATCACCCATGGATCCTCCGTAGCGGCGAATTACATTCGCCGTTCAGAATTACATTCGCCGTTCAGAATTACATTCGCCG
>CAZNJW010000019.1:24205-31372 GCA_964573455.1 uncultured Anaeromyxobacteraceae bacterium
ATTCGCCCCTACGGGTACCTACCGCACGGTAGGCATCACGTCCAGCACCAGTCTGTTTTCGATCATCGGGAAGTAGTGGTTCGAAACGTGGGCTCCGGCCTTTTCAGCCTTCTTGACATCGGGCCCCTTGAATACCGACAGGACGTACGCGCGGTTCTTTCCAAGCGCGCGGCCTTCAACGGCGCGCAACTCGAAACTGTATTCGGACGGATTCAGGCACTCCATGTTCTGGATGAAGGCGGCGCGGTCGGTGGAGTCCATCGACCCCAGCCTGGGCCCGACCTTGCCCTTGAGCCAGTCGTCGGTGATGCGTCCGGAAGCGCGCGCCTCGCAGATCTCGGTGTAGACCGAAACCGCTTCGTGCAGCGCGTTGCGCTCGTAACGGAACAGCAGAGGAGCGACGGCCAGGAACAACGCGAAGATCATGACCAGTGCGATCAGGATCGGATGGCGTTTGGACACGACCTCGCCGAACGCGATGCGTCGGGGCGGCGGTTCGGTGATCGGTTCGTCGTCGTCTTTCAGTATCTCGTCGGCGACGTCACGCAGTTCCTCGGGAAGCTCGTTCGAGTCGTCGTCCCCGTCGATGCCTTCGAACGCCGCGTCCGTTTCCGGTTCATCCGGTGTACTGCCGCTTTGTTCGTCGAGCCTTTCCGTCCCGTCATCTTTTGATTCGTTCATTGTTTTCTCCCGCCGGTTTGTCGTCCGGCCGTTGTTTGAACATCTCGTCCGATATCACGGCCGAGAGGATTTCGTAGACCCTGGCGAAACATGGATCCGCCTGCTCGATTGCCGCCTGGATGCGTGAAACCGCGGCTCTGTCGCCACGCGCCGCCGGACCGGAAAGCGCCAGCGGCCCACCGACCTTCAGATTGCCAATCATCGAATCCATCAGTGACAGCGTCGCCTGCCACGGATCTGGGACGTTGCAGTCCGCGAACATCTTCGTCGCCTGCCAGGCGAGCGCGCCGGGAAGGTTGGATGCAAGGATGGCGGCAGCGTGGTAGGTGGCCGCGTCGGCCGGGTCAAGATCGAACGATCTGGCGCCGATCGATTCAAGAATCGCGTGAATGTCGGCGTTCGCTCCCGACAGGGCGAAGACCTGTCCCGAAGCAACTCCCTTCATGCCGTCAACCGGCCCGAATGCACGCAGCGGATGCGCGCGGCATACGTCCATGTTTCTGGCCACGTTTTCCAGAGGCACGGATGCCGACGTGACCACACACCGGTCCAGCAGGGGATCGGCAACCTTGTCGATCGCGGCGATCGCCGCCGAAACCTGGTCATCGCCGGTGCAGATGAACCAGACCGCTGAACCGGGCGGCACCGCGTCAGCGACGTCCGTGCGTCTGACAATCGATTCGGGTAGTTCGCGGTTCGCCAGAATGCCGGGGTGATCAACAACCGTGACGGGCCAACCGGCTGCCGCGAGTGAGCAGGCGAGGGGGGTGCCGACCCTGCCGCATCCGCAGACGACGATGCCGGGTTTCGTTGCCGCACCCCGACCGTACAGACCGTGATCCCGGATGAAATCGTCTATCGCGGGCACAACCAGATCGCCGCAGCCCAGGCCGGCCGCCAGTCGTCGGCGCACCGTGGTTGACGAGACCCTGGGGAAAACGGGCGCGTCCGGCACGTCGGCGATTCCACGGTTTACGAAGATAGGCGGCGCCAGCCTGGCGACCCGGTCGAAGTCCTTCCAGCGGTCGGTCTCAAGCGGGATATCCGATCCGGCAACCAGTCTCATCCGCCAGTCGGGATTGCGTTCCTGCAGGGCAGCGAGTGTGTCAACTGTGAAGGACGGTGCCGGCAGTTCCGACTCGATCTGGCTGATCCGTACCCGGGGGTCGATATCGCCAAAAGCCAGCCCGCACATGGCCACACGGTCCGCGAAAGGCGCCATGCCCTTGTCGAAGGCGTGCGAAAAACACGGAACCACCAGCACCAGGTCGAACTCGCCCGACCCGGCAAGCCAGCGAACGACCTGGGAATGGCTGAGGTGGGGCGGGTCGAAGCTGCCACCGAAAAATGCGACGTTCATCGAGCACCCCCATGGCTGGCGGTGTACAGCAGATGCGGCGCGATGGCGGTGTTCCAGTCTCTCAGTCCGGATTCCATTCCTGTCAGGACATCCCGCGGAGGAACGCCCCGCAAAAGCGCTTCGCCGGAACACCGGTCACCCAGCAGCAGGTCAAGCGCCGGGATATCCCGGATGAACTCGTAAGCGTCGGTGCGAAGCGCGAATTGATCCGGCCAGGCGGTGGCCGCCGTGGCCACGATGGTCATGCCGGTCAGCAGTGAATTGAAGCGGCGCGGGTCCGACACGACCAGATGCACTCCACCGCACGACACGTTCGCGTGCTTGTCGAAGCGCGGTGTGAAGCGCACCGGCCTGAACAGGACACCTGGCAGGTCGGCGGCGGCAAGCATGTCTGCGAATTGCCAGGGATCCGTGATCCACGGCGCGCCGGCGAAAAGGAAGGGTGAAGCCGTGCCGCGCCCCTCGGACATGTTGGTGCCTTCCAGCAGACACATCCCGGTGTAGACCAGCGCGGTCGAGGCATCCGGGATGTTCGGCGAGGGCGGTACGAAGGGCAGACCGGTATCGCACCAGGTCATTTCGCGATCGAGGCCGTCGCATGGCACCAGTTCCAGATCCAGATCCAGCCCGGCGCAATCCCGGTAGTATGAGGCGATCTCGGCGGCGGTCAGCGCGTGGCGCGACGGCAGACCTATATAGCTGACGAATGAACGCACGTCCGGGCCGCAGATGTTTCCCTCGACAACGGAAAGACCGATCGGGTTCGGGCGATCCAGCACGATGAACCTGATCGACGTGCCGTGGCAGGCCTCCATCAGCATCGCCATGGTCGCGACGTACGTGTAGTATCGTGACCCGACATCCTGCACGTCACAGATCAGCACGTCGATCGATTCGAGCAGTCCCGGTGGCGGCCGAAGATGATCCGCCGTGTCCTTGTACAGGCTGACCACCGGGATGTCGGCAGGCTGCAGGCGGAAGTCGTCGACGCGTTCCATGTAAGGGATCTCTCCGAAGATCCCGTGCTCGGGCGCCAGGATGAACCTGATGTCGACGTGGGCCGACCGAAGCAGGTCGAACGCGTACCGCAGGTCTGAATCGACCGACGCGCCGTGGCACATCAATCCGATCCGCGCGCCGCGTATCGCGTCGAGACGTTCGGACAGCAGACGGACAAGACCTGTTCTGACCATTGCCGCAACCGTTTCGGACCTGACAAGGTTAATGCGAAACCGAGGGTGTCGGAATAAAAAAAAGCCCGGACGAATCCGGGCTTTTATTGGCGGGGTGGACGGGACTCGAACCCGCGGCCTCCGGCTTGACAGGCCGGCGTTATAACCGACTTAACTACCACCCCAGATTTTCAAAACGGGTCGGGACAGTGGGCGAAACAGGGTTCGAACCTGTGACCCTCGGCGTGTAAAACCGATGCTCTCCCGACTGAGCTATTCGCCCCGGGCAAAAGCAGGGAGAATTTAAGGGCAGACGCGCTTCCTGTCAACAAATATTTGAACCCCGGCGCTCATTGCCGCCTATCCCCCCCGGTATTTTCGCTTCGTGCGTGCCTTGCCACAACGAATTGCAAAAGGTAGTCCCGATGGTATTATCCGGTTAGATGATTCAATTGGTGAAGTCATCCTATCAGGAAGGTGAGAAATGCTGAAAATGTGGAAGTTCAACCAGATACCGTTGTGGATGATGGCTGTGGGAATCACGTTTGGGCTGTCCGTGGCCGGTTGCGGCGGTGGCGGAGCCGTGCCGGACGCGGAAAACGATGTTGCCGCCGATGCGGTCTTACCCGACCACGGACAAGTCGATGCCTTGGATGATTCAGGGCTGGCCGATGTCCCGAACGATTCCGGACGTGACGACGGGACAAGTGATACCGGTTTGATTTCGAATGACCAGATCAACGACGATTCCGCCGGTGACCCCGGATTGATCGATGCCTCGGATGACCCGGGTCAGCAAGATATCCCGGCTGATGACATTTCCGGTGACGATGCGATTGCCGGTGACACGGCGATTGACGACGTGACCACTGATTCAGGGGTCGATGCGGTTTGTGTCCCTGATTGTGGCGATCGTGTGTGCGGCCTGGATCCCATCTGCTCAACGCAGGAATGCGGCGAGTGTGACACCGGGTACTCGTGTGTGGAAGGCAAGTGCGAACTGTGCGGCGAGGACGGAATGTGTTTCGTACCGGCCGGGTCCTTCTGGATGGGCTGCAACACGGAGTTGGACACGGACTGCAGTCCTTCAGAATCCCCTTACCATGAGGTCACGTTGTCGGGCTTCTTCATCGATAGAACCGAAGTGACCGCTGGTGAGTATTACAAGTGCTTCCACGCCGGTGCGTGCGAAATTGTCAACGCGCTTGGCTGCGTCGCGATGCTTGGTTCGGAAACCCATCCCAGGAACTGCGTGAGCTGGGACGATGCATCGGCCTACTGCAGTTGGGTCGGCAAGCGCCTTCCAACCGAGGCCGAGTGGGAGAAGGCCGCGCGTGGCACAGATGGTCGAGTGTATCCGTGGGGCAATGAAACGGTGACGTGCGACCGCGCGGTGATGCTCAGCGACGAGGTTGAAGGTTGCGGCACGGGCAATGTATGGCCTGTTTGCAGCAAGTCGCCCGCCGGGGACAGTCCCTACGGGCTGTGCGACATGTCCGGAAACGTCTGGGAGTGGGTGTCGGACTGGTATAGCGATACTTACTACGAAGAAAGTCCGGCTTCGAACCCGACCGGACCGGCCACCAGTCACATCCGCGCTCTGCGGGGCGGTGGTCTGGGCCACGACGCCAAAAGTCAACGTGCGTCGTCACGCAACTTCGATGACCCCGGCGCGAAGGTTTCCCGGATCGGCTTCCGCTGCGCGAAAGACCTTCAGTAGACACGTTTGAATCGATGTCAACCGCGGCTACATGACCTGTTCGACGCGTTCAACGCCGGGAACCATCTCGCAAAGGGTCGCTTCGATTCCAAACTTCAGGGTGTAAACGGCCGACGGGCAGTGCGAACAAGCACCCTGCAGTCGCATGTAGACAACCTTCCCATCGGGCGATACATCGACGACCTCGCAGTCGCCGCCGTCACGCTGCAGCGACGGACGGATGGCGCCGATGACACGATCGATGTTGATCCGGTGTTCTTCCGCGTTCAGAATCGCTTCCTGCTTTTCGTCGAGCTTCGTTTCTTCTGACATATGGCTCTCCCAGGCAAAGTCGATTCGCAAGATTGTCACAGATTGGCTGGATGTCAATCCGCAACCGAATCATGTCGTGCACGGAGAAACCGGATGGAATACCTTGTTGTCCGAGCTCATGTTGAAAAGGGCGGTTTGGGGTAGAATGCGGCCGGTCGGTTTGGCTGCATGGTTGCCGGACCGTTCTGAATGTCGATTGTTCGGGAGCGAGGTTCATGATGGAAGTGGTCAGTATCGGTAGTCGTCCGTTGACGATTGAGGACGTGGTGGCGGTGGCCAGGGATCGTGTGGCGGTCGAACTGTCCAGTCAGGGTGCCGAGCGCATCAGAAGGGGCAGGGCCGTTGTCGAGGGGCGTCTGGGTGATGGAAAGGCGCACTATGGGATCAATACCGGGTTCGGCGCGCTGGCCGAGGTGTCGATCGGCCCGGCCGACCTTTCGAAGCTGCAGGTCAACCTGATTCGTTCACATGCCAGCGGAGTTGGCGACCCGATGCCAACGGACGCGGTCAGGGCTGCGATGTGTCTGCGTGTGGCGGTCCTGTCGACCGGCAATGCCGGGATCAGAGTCGAGCCGGCGGTTCTTCTGGCCGAGATGCTGAATCGCGCGGTGCACCCGGTGGTGCCCAGTCGCGGGTCGGTCGGGGCTTCCGGCGACCTGGCGCCACTGGCACACATCGCGCTGGCGATGATCGGCGAGGGCGATTGCGAGTACAAGGGCGTGGTTATGCCGTCGGCGCGTGCGCTCGAAGCGGCTGGGTTGCGCCCCGTCGAGTTGCAGGCAAAGGAAGGGCTGGCGCTGGTCAACGGCACGCAGGTCCTGACCGCGGTCGGACTGCTGGCCCTGTACGACGCGATGCATCTGCTGAAGGCGGCCGAGACAGCGGGCGCGATGTCGCTTGAGGCGTTGATGGGGTCGCCGGACGCGTTCGACGCTCGTGTCGTGGGCGCGCGGCCGCATCCCGGGCAGATCGAGTCGGGCAGGGTGTTGCGCGCGTTGCTGGTGGACAGCGCGTTGCGCAAGACGCACTTCGACTGCGGACGAGTCCAGGACCCGTACTCGTTCAGGTGCATGCCGCAGGTGCACGGCGCGGTCAGGGACTCGCTGGATCACGTCAGGCGCGTGATTGAGATCGAGATCAACAGCGCCACCGACAATCCGCTGGTGTTCGAGGACGGCGATATCGTGTCGGGCGGCAATTTTCACGGCGAGCCTGTGGCGATCGCGCTGGATCTGCTGGCGATCGCGGTGGCCGAGCTAGGGTCGATATCGGATCGTCGCGTGGAACACCTGTTGAACCCCAAACTGTCCTATGGGTTGCCGGCGTTTCTGGCCCCGGACTCGGGACTGTGCTCCGGGTTGATGATTGCCCAGGTCGCTGCGGCGTCACTGGTCAGCGAGAACAAGATCCTGGCGCATCCGGCCTCGGTGGACTCGATCCCGACGTCCGCGAATCGCGAGGATCACGTCAGCATGGGTATGACGGCGGCTTTGAAGGCGGCGTCGGTGGTCAGAAACACACGCGACGTGCTGGCGGTCGAGTTGCTGGCCGCGTCGGCCGCGTTGGACATCAGAACGACAATCGCTTCGGCGGCTGCCCCTGTGATGACCGGTCTCGCCGTCATCAGGAAGGTTGTCGAGCCTCTCGACCGCGATCGTCCCCCGGCCCCCGATATCGCGGCCATCTCCAGGCTGTGCGTCCCCGGTGGCGGCCTGGTCGAGGCTGTCTGGTCGAAGGCCTTCCCAACGGCGTGAGTCCCTGTCCCTGTCCTCTACGCCGGAACCGGTCCTCGTAGCGGCGAATCACATTCGCCGTTGGGAAAAAACAAATAATATTCGCCCCTACGGAATTTTGTTTTTGAATAGCGGAGGATCTCCCGCCCTTTGTCTGACGCAGTGGGGCTCGCTTCGCTCGCCGTCCGG
>CAZNJW010000020.1:0-24161 GCA_964573455.1 uncultured Anaeromyxobacteraceae bacterium
GACTGGCTTTCTCGAGACTGGTCGGTTGTCGAGCCGGAAGGGGTGAAGGCGGGCAGGATCGGAGTGCTGCTCGGCCAGGTCGCCGGAGTAATGGTCGATGAATGGCTGGACGAGTTGCCCGAGGGTGTCGCCGAGGACCCGGGCGACCCATCGTTGACGGTTCATCTGGCCGGTGATTCTGTTCAGACGGTTCGCGTTGCGGGGCAGGACGAAGACTTCGTCTGGCTTTCATCGTCCGCGGGCCTCGCGAGGGTCAGGGCATCCGATGGCGCCGTTCTTGTGCGAACCGTGGCCGATGTGCGGGACACGTCGCTCTTTTCCTTCGCGCGTGAGGACGTGGTATCCGTAACCATCAAAGGTTTGGAATATTCCTACTCGATCGTCAAGCAAGGCAGCAATTTTGTCGTTGCCGGCAGGCCCGGCATAGAACTGGACCGACCGACGGTCGAGGACTGGTTGATGGGTGTGGCCCGGATGTCGGCCCAACGGGCGATGCGTCGACCTTCGGTGGCCGGCTTTGAGGGATGCAGATTCTGGTTCGAACTGAGCGTGACCTCGAAGGGTGGCGATCCCGCGGTCGCCAGTTTCTGCCGTCCGGACGCAGCCGGCGAAGTTCTGGCATCGGTCGGGGGCGAAGATGACATTTTCATCTTCAAGGCGGCCTCGGTCGCCTCGGTCGACCCCGGTCTGGACGGTCTGAGGCGCAGGAACCTGCTCAAGGCCGGCGTCGAATCGGTCACGTCGATTGTCGTATCCACCCGGGACGGAGGCCAGATCTCCCTCAGTCCACCAGCCGCTCCAGGCTCCCAGTGGGCCATGACTTCCGTGGATGGCGTGGCGACCGACTCGTCAGAAGTAACGGCAGTCGCGGCGTCGATCCTGTCGATGTCGGTCACGTCGTTTCTTGATCGTCGACCTGCGTCGGTCCGACCTGACGCCGGACGAATCAAGGTCAAGGGTAGAGGCTTCGAACTTGTTATCGGGGTGTCTTCGGAAGTCGTGGGAGATGGCCGGGTATGCGTGGTAACCGGCGACCGGTACCTGTCCGGTCAGGCACTTCTGATATCTGAGTCGATTATCGGGCCTGTTGTGGCGCTGGCTGATCGTCTTGTGCTGGCGTCGGCCGTCGATCCAGGCATTCGTGGTCGCTTTCGGAGCATTTGAAGCGCACGTGAGCGTGCCTCAGGTGTCCGTTCGAGTGCCGGATGAGGCCGGCCTGCGCGCTCTTGCCACGCGGATACTGAAACAGATACTCAAGCTGCTGATCGTCGTACCCGAGCCTTTTCGCCGCCTCGACGAAATACGGCTGGAGCGCGTAGTTGATGAAGATGAACTGCACGCTTCCCGTTGAGATCAGGTTCACAAGCAGCGTCAGCGTCTTGTCGAAGTCGATCCGCGTCGGATCGAGATCCGCGAAGCTGGAAAGCCTCTCGTTGTCCTTCGCGTAGAAACCGATGTCCACATCGCGTCCGCTCATATGGGATTTATGCGGTTTCAGAGGGCCGCCTGCGGGCAGCGAGATGTCTCCAATCACGACGCCAGTCGAGTTCGGGTAGTCCCTGAGCATTTCGGAGACCGCGAACAGAAGCACCATCACCAGTTCATCGGTACCGCACGAGGCCTCGCCGGAGTGAACGAATCCCGGGCCTTCAGTGCCGATGCATCGCGGGTTGACCAGTGTCCCGTCAGACGGCAGACCGACCGATCTCGAAGGTGAAGGCACCTTGAGCGTGACGCTTTCCGAGCGCGGAGAGACGAAGCTGATCGTCGACCACGGCTGGTTGTTTTCCGGTTCCGCGTCGCCCGTCCGTGCCTGAGCGGCGGCTGCCGTGAGACAGACCACGGCGACCACGATCATCGCTGTCGGCAGGGGAATCCTGCGAGTAGTGCTATGGCCCGGAATCATTGCGTTTACCTTTATTATGGCCGGTGCACATCCATTGAGATCGATTCCAGCAGTTCCAGGTTCTGTTCGGCGACGACCGCCTCGCTTTGTATCCTCAGACCGTCCTCTTCAGGGCTTGGCATGTAGGAGTAGATGCCCGTCAGGCTGGCGTTGAATGTCAGCTTCTCGCCACCGAGGGTTTCAATCAGACGGTTTTTGCTTCCCTCGGGATTCTCCTTGATCCATCTGCGCTTCGATGCCACCCGCTGGCCAAGATTGAACGCGGTCGCGCCCGAGGCAAGTTTCGACAGTTCATACAGGTGCGCGGGGCTGCGTGCTGACCGGATCGCGGGCGTCCCGATTTCGTTCAGAAAGTTCGCCCAGAGCGGCTGTTTAATGTTCAATTCGACCATCTTGATGGTCTCGCTGTTCTTGGTCCACGTCTCGGTGATTTTCTGGGAGACGTTCGGATCCAGCAGAATGAAGACCTGCTGGAAATCAGCCCGGGCCCTGGCATCGTTGAATTCATCGTATGTCGCGACCGGGTCGGTTCTGTCGAGCGGCTTCGAGGCGCACGCCGCGAGAAGCATCAGAATGGCCGCGCATGGCCCGGTGATCCTGAAATAGGTCTTGTCGGTCATGTCCGGGCCACCGTCGCTTGATTCAGGAACCTGGAGACGTTGCTCAGAAACTTGTGTCCTCGCCGACTTCCCCGAGCACATCCGTCGGAATCACAAATCCACCATCCGGCGCTTCGTAAGTGATGTTACCGCCACCCATGAACGAAAGGCGGTTCGAACCGCTGTATTCCTGACCCAGGGTGCCTTCGGTCGGAGACCATCTGGGCAGTCCGGTTTCGCAGGCGACAAAAAGCAGCATGGACAGGCCGAGTATCATCAGAATCGCCTTCTTCATGGCGCATTCCTCCGTCAATCACGCACATTCTAACAACCATCGACCGTTTCATACAAATTCGCGACGCAATGTGGTTCAGTCGGTGAAACGCGACAGAATCTTTTCGATTCCCTTCGATGTATCGTCGATCGCATCTTCAAGGAACACGCGGACCCCGTTCGTGCTCATGTCGACACCTTTGCGGAGAGTCTCCCGAATTCTGCCGGAGACCTCGGCCGCGGTCGAGATGCCGTCGCGGTCTTCGATACCGGCCGTCCTCTCGACGTACATTCCGATTGCGCGCTCCAGGCCGGGCTTGGCGACCGGGCTCAGCAGACGCATCCCGTACTTAACGAAGCCCAGAGGTCTGTCCCGGTCTTCCCATCGACGGTATTGCTTGAACTGGTCCCTGTTATCGATGAATCTGACCGCGCTGACCGGTCGTCCCGCATCATCGTGTCCAAGCGCGATCATCACGTTGCGTGTCGAATATCCGTAGACGCCCTTGATGAACAGATCACCTCCGACATCGTCCGGACGTAGATCCGGAATGTAGCCGGTTTCTGCGTGATAGCGGTGTGTAAGCACGAAGAAGACCAGCAGCTTGGGCGCCAGTTCGGGGTGGGCGTCCAGAATTGCCCTGCCTCCCGGGCCGTTCAGATCCTCGAGGGTGATCGTGCTTTCAAGTCCGCCGGTGCGTTTCAGAGGGTACTGCGCCAGTTCCTGGAAGTTGAAGAACGTCCTGTTGATTCGCGTGTATGGGAAGACCTTGTCATCGGGCCCTGGAATGCCGCCGAGCATGGCGACCTTCCAAAGCAGGCGGTTCACGCCCGTCATGAATGCTTCGCGCTCGAAACGATCGAGACCTTCGACGAAGTCCACCAGACTCGAGACCTTCCGGACCGTCAACTCGGTGACAGGGTTACGCCGATCCGGAATTGGAATTCCGGTAAGGTGTACCGCCGTCCAGAGTGCAAGCCTGCCGGCCAGTCTGGCCGTGGCGGTACTGATCACGCCGGTGTGCGGGTCGATCTCGTATTCCGGGTAGTCGAAATGAACTGCCAGAACGGCTGCGGCGATGTCACCGATCTGCTCGTCCGTCAGGCCAATGAACGCACCAGGGCCGAGCGCCTCCAGCATCGCCCGCGCGAAATACCCGGAAGCGACACTGTTGGCGGTCTCGACCTCGCGCAGGTATTCGGCCGGGTACTCCAGAGATGCGTTGTAGTAGTTGAATTCGGGGGGCAGGTAGGTCTCATGCCCATGCGTAAGGAAGGCGCCCTCGATGACCTTTCTGGCCTTGTCCCAGCCAAGAGTAGGATGTCGGGACCCGTCGAGAAACCTGATCGTGTCGCGAATTCCAACCGTCATTGGCGCGTTGAAGAAGTCGCCGAGATCCTTTTCGCAGGCCGCGTCGACTGGATTCGCCCGCAGGTTATGCTGGAACCTGACCAGACCGTCGAATGAGTCGATCCTGGTCTTGAAGAAAGGATCCTCATTGAGGATCTGCAGCAGGGAATAGCGCGTTGAAACCTGCGCGGACTGCATGTCAAAAAATGTTCCGTCCGCCGAGTCGATGCGGGGGTGTCCGTTCAGGTGGCGTGCGATGTCCCCGAGGATATCCGGTGCGAGCTGTTCGGCAATCGGGCCACAGCCCATGAAAGGTATCTGCCTTGCGGCTTCCTGCACGTCAACGCGTACCTTTTCAGGTGTTGGAGAAAGGTTGTATCCACCCGGTCCGAAGGCCTCGCAAAGATACTGGCGCGGTATATAGCTTTCGCGATCAGCAGAGAACTTCACAACGTAATCGTGGATGTTGCCGATCTTGACCAGAAAGCGGTTTCCGATTGCCGCCCCGAGTTCCCGACCGCGCTCACGGTCCTTTCCGGGCGAGGCATCGGCCACGATCCCTCCGAGGTGTTCGGGATCAATGAAAAATACCTTTGAGTGCGAGCCGGAAGCTCCCCTGGCAAGCCCGCGGAACGCAGGCTTCATCATGTCGAGAATGTCGAAGGTTTCCATGCCGGATTCCCCGTGAACGCCAGAAAGCGACGCAGGTCAGAGACGTGTCGAGATCTCCCGGGCCAGTGCGGCGGCCTCGCCATCCGCGTACGCGACCGGATCGAGGATCAGTTTCATCCCGTCGCCCGCCGCCCTGGGAATGATGTGGAGGTGATGATGGAACACCTCCTGTCCCGAGGCAGGGCCGTTCGTGTTCAATAGATTGAAATCCGTCCGGCCGGTGGCCTTCAGAACAGCTTCCGCGATTCTGCGCGCGACAGGCAGTTCCCGCGCCAGGATTCGATCGTCGAGATCTGTCAGCCGGACCGCGTGAACCCTGGGAATAAGCAGCACATGGCCGCGATTGATCGGCCTGATGTCCAGGAATGCCAGGAAATCGTCGTCCTCGTAGACCTTTGAGCACGGAATCTCGCCGGCCACTATCTTGCAGAAGATGCACGAGTCCATGTGAGACCTCCCGTTGATAAACCGGGTCATTCTTACACGAAAGGGTTGGAAGGAGAAGACATCATCGGGAGTCGCGGTTCAGCGCCGCAAGGCTGGGCTTCTCACGATCCCGGGCCAGCAGATCGAGATGCGTCCTGAAGTTTTTCATCCTGAGATCCAGCGGGATCTTCAATGCCGGTTCGACCAGCAGTTCCGGCTCCAGACCGTCGTTTTCACGATCCAGAAAGTCGATTCCGTGGAACTCGATGTTCACGAAATCCTTGCGGGCCGATGAAGCCACCATCTGCCTGACCGCAAGGCCTGAGCCGGCCAGGGTCGTGCCTATCAGGGGCATCCTGAGCGGACCCGAGGCCGTGATCGGGAATTCCATCAGTCCGGCTCCCGCGCCCTGCCATGCGAACGGCTTGTCGCCGCGGAAGAAGTCCCTTCCACGACCGACGATCGATGCGCTCTTCCTGCCCGCGAACCTCATCGCCATGATGATCGCCGCACGCGCCATCCAGTAGGGCGGCGACGACATGATTGACGTGTCGTAAAGGTATCCCGCGCGCACCAGTCCGGCCAGAAGACGGTCGCTGAGGTTGTATCCCGGCCCTCGGAAACCGCAGACGTCCTGTCCTGAGACCTCGGACAGTCGTAATTTGGACATGCGCAGTTCATCGTCGATCGTCTTGTCATCGGCAAGCGATACACCATAGTCGTGGCTGACAGTGTGGCTGGCGATCTCGTGTCCACGGGTTGCGGCGTCCGCTATCGCAGCCCGGGCCTGTGGAAGGTCAAGGTCGCACGCGATGACGAACAGAGTCGCCTTGATCCCGTATTCTTCGCACAGGTCAAGGAAACGCGGCAGTGCGGACGTGAAGATCTCGGCCTGCTCGGGTCGATCTGGCAATGCGTGGATTCCGCGGTAGTACCGGATGTCGTCCAGGTCGATGTTCACTGTCAGGGTTCTTTTCATCGCGGACTCCAGAATCCGGAGGGGGTCAGGCCTTCTTTCCAAGCCTGATGATCATGAACAGACGAATTATGTTGCGAAGGACGTTAGGGACGCGTCGGAACAGATTGATGGCCGGTGGCCGCTTCTCGACGATTGTCACCGGGATCTCCTTGACGCGGATCAGCTTTTCAGCCCGGATGACCAGCTCACTTGTGAACATGTCCTTTTCGACGATACAGCTTTGAACCACTGGAAGCGTGGCCTCGCGGCAAAACGCCTTCAGACCGTGCGTGTCCGTTCCCTTGAATCCAGTCGCCAGGCGCAGCATCCAGTTCACGACCCTGGTGGCAAACCGTCTGAGCGCTGGTCTGGCATCACGCGCGTCCGGATGACGCTTGCTGCCGACCACCATATCCCATTCGCCGGTCCTGAGCAGATCCCAGGCCGCCTTGTGAAATCCGACGTCGCAGATATCGATCTCGTCGCACATGCAGTAGACGCCGCTGGCAGCCTCAATGCCGCGCCTGAGCGCACGACCGTAGTTTGGCTCGGGGGAGTTCAGAACCTTCACGAACGGATAGCGTTGGGCCAGCGCCCTCGCGATTTCGACCGTGCGGTCGGTACTGCCGTTTTCCGTGATGATGATCTCTTTTTCCCACCCTGTTTCGCCAAGCTTGACGATCAGGTCGTTGATGGCCGTTTCGAGAAGGCCTTCCTCGTTGTATACGGGAATGATGATTGATACTTCAATTCTGGCGGGATCCATCTGCCGTTGTTCCTCCGGGAAGGCGTGCGGCCTACCCTATCCGATTTCAGCCGCGGTCTCCATGGCCGTCAGGATCGCGTCCTCCATCGAGTTGTACGTCCAGGCGCCGTAGCGGCCGATGGATTTTATACCGGATTCGCGATACCAGTTCAGGATCATGTCGCGCGCCGGCACGCACGCTTCGTCGAAAATCACATAACCCCAGGGATGTTCACGGAATTCGGCGAACAGGAGCTGACGCTCAGATTCGATCGAGCCGATCTCCTTGAGAAGTTCCACCAGGCGTTTGACGATCTCGTCGTCGGTAAGGCTGCGGTCGTTTGCCAGTTCGACGTAAAGGGACGACTTGCCTGCTGGCGCAAGACTCGGAACAGCGTTCGAGAACACGCCGACGCGGTAGAACGGGAATCTGTCTTCCGGAAGGTAGAGCCAGTGATTTCCGTTCAGGGGACGTTCGACGTCCAGACCGACATTGATGAAGCGCAACTTTGAGCAACGCAGCCTGGAGGCTGCCTGCCTGATCGACTCGGGTGCGTCGACCGTGATCCCGACAAGGTCCGGGAGCGCAATCGAAGAGACCAGATGATCCCACTCGACACGCCTGCCATTGAATTCGATCCAGCGTCCGCTGGCGGAGATTGCGGTCGGGCTGGTGTTCAGTACGATCCTGGACTGGTCGAGCCGCTCGGTCATCATCCGTGTTATCGCTTCGATGCCGCCGGTCGCTGGATAGATGAATGATGTGTTGTATCCCATCGCCTGGGCCGAGAAGCCGAGCGCGCCGTCGATGATCTGCCTGATGTCGGGCAGCGGGACAAAGCGCTGGGTCCACTCGGCGGTGACCTCCGATGGAGGCACTCCCCAGAGCTTCGTGTTGTACGGGACTATGAAACGTCCGGCGATACCGCGTCCGAAGTGAACATTCGCGTATTCCTCGAAATTTTTCGGGGTGCCCGCCTTGCCGGCCGCGCGGTCGATGGCGGCCGCCACGGCTTCCTGAAGGCATTCCCGGACGACGGGGGCTGGCAGTCCGTACAGGTTGGCCTGGAACGGAAACAGTGTCAGAGCGTTGCTGGAGTAGATTGCCGCCTTTCTATTGACGGTCACCATCCTTCCGGGCAGCAGGTCATCAATCAACGCCGTGGTGCGATGGTCCCGGATGTGCAGCCAGTGACCGGTGAAATCGAACATGAACCCGTCGATATTTTCGGTTCGCAGCAGACCACCGGTCCGGGCAGCCTGTTCCAGGATCGTGAAATCCCGCTTCGCGTGAAGCGCAGTGGTCAGGCCGGAGAGGCCTCCACCGAGTATCATCAGCCCGACCTTGTCCAAGTCAGCCCCCTTTCATTCCACGTTCCGCGCAAAATTACAGGATTGGAAGGCGCAGTGTCAACAGGGCGCTGATCCCGGGCAGGGTTGTATAAGTTGTGAGCGACTTGCAGGATGTGCATAACCTGACATTGAACGTTATGACATCCTTCCCTACAATTCTCACGTGCTGACGGTCCTGCCCACGGGCTCGCCGGCAGATTCCCGGACTGGCAGACAAGTCCGGCCGGCCCGGCTTTCGGAGGCTTCAATGCGAATTTGGCGGTTATTCGGCGTTTTGGCGTGTCTCGTCGTGGCCACCGCGCCTGCGGGGTGCTCGAACGACTTGATCTATACCGATGCCGGTGCCGATAACGGTGGCGGAACCGACCTGGCGGTTGTTGACAACGGCGTGGATTCCACCTCTGACGCGTATGTCTTTCCAGACTTCGGTGGAAACGGCATGGTGTCCGTTTCGCAACCGTCCGCCGAGCTTTCCCTTCGGATTGTCACGCCTTCGAATCGTGGTTTCGCAGCCACGCAGGGCGGTACGGTCGCCCTGGCCGGCATCATGTTCGGACAGGTTGAATCACTTCATTTCGAGATGGCCGGTGTGAACGACGGTCAGGTGATCTGGACTGACGACTCACCGTACTGGCAGACGGCGGTAATCCAGCTTTCCCGCGGGGACAACCGCATCGTCGTCAAGGCGACCGGCCGTGGAGAGGCAGATGACCCCGAGGCCCCTGCCGTTATGGTCTCGGACGAGATCGTTGTGACCTACAATCCCGCGTTCTACTTCCCGGCGCCGCTCAGAATGAATCCACCGACGGTGTTTGTCGGGCGCTCCCAGGCCGCGCTTGCCGAGATCGACATGGGGATGTTCGGGAAGTCGGTCGGTGATCAGATGTACGTCGTGCGACAGGCAAGCGATGGCTCGATCGGACCGTCGCTCGGCGTGATGCTGGACAAGGGAATGTTCGACGGCGACGGAAAGGCGTCCGGTTCCGCCGACGAGATCAGCGGAGACGGCGTCTTCACCGCGCGCGTCATGGTCAAGTGCGACAGTGTTGGAACCCAGATCTATCGAGCCGCGTTCGATGTGACCAACAGCAACGGAACGTACACCGCGTTGTCGGCACCGTTCGAACTGGGATGCATCAATGAGATCACCCGTGAGACCTGCACGTCTCACCAGGACACGCTCTTGAAGGCCCGGAAGGCTTTCTACGCCCGCGTGGATGCTGGACTTTCCGACGTCGCGATTCAGGCCGCCCTGGCTGTCCTGGACGCGGATTCGAGCGTGGTCGAGCGATGGGACGAAGGCGACCTCGGTGGTGGTTTGTGGGTCAGGTTTGATGATGGGGTGATGGGCGCCCTGAACCTTTCACGGACCGGTGGCCGCGGCGACGGCGATGCCGAAGGGTTGGCCGTGGTCCTCAACGCGGTCCCCGACGAGGACGACTCCGTCCAGATACCTAGTCGCGAGACCGTGCTGCTCTCTCCGTTTTTTACCGAATTCGGTCATGATGACGAGATTCAGAAGGTCTCCGAGATAGCATCGCAGATCAACTGTCCGTCGTTCACGGTCAAGGGGCCATACAATGGATCAGGAGCCAGCCTGGAGCGGTTCCGGCAGTTGCACACCAGTGGAATCATCGGGCTCTCGACTCACTCCGACGTCTACTTCCGCAGTCTTTCCGACCAGGCGCGCGACGCACTACCGTGGCGTCATCGGCAGGGACAGGAAGTCCTGTGGTCCGGCGAGTCGATCAACTGTGGCAGGATGAGTTCATCGGACGAGGAATGCACGTCGAGCGCCCAGTGCCCGGCCGGTTCGTCCTGTGTGATCACTGAGCCCTCCGAGGCCTACATCGAGCAGGTTGTCACCGACTCCGGTATCGAGGAAGTGACCAAGTACACGAAGCCCGCCGGCACCTGCTTCGACCAGACGCACTCCGACCTGATGGCCGGACGTGTCGTTATGGGCGACCGCACGTGGGGGGTCACGCCGGAATTCATCGAGTACTACTCCGACGAACAGCATTTCCCGGGCAGCGTCGTTTACCTCGGCGGATGCCGTACCCTTTACAATGGAACCCTGGCCACTGCCCTGATCGCTTCGGGCGCCAGGACGGTCATGGGGTACTCGAACCGCGTCACCAGTAAATTCGCATCCCAGGCAGGCTACAACTTCTTCTTCAATCTTATGATGAAGACGCTCAACACAAGTGAGTCATGGGCTGGCGGCGCGGCTGACCCGGACAATCCCGGCAGCTTCTTCCGTCTGTTCGGAGCACTGAACATGACGGCGAAGGGAATCGACATCCTGAATCCCGGTTTCGAGACTTCCGACGCCTCGGCCTGGGTCACGGATGGCGACGGCCGCGTAATCAGCCGTCTGGGCGAAACGACCCCGATCGCGGGCAAATTCATGGGGATCATCTCCACAGGACTCGGGTTCACGGACAAGACCGGCGTGATTTCGCAGAGCTTCTGCATCCCGGCCGGCGCCACCGAACTGGTCTTTTACTGGAAGTATTACTCCGAGGAGTTCCACGAGTTCTGCGGCACCACCTATCAGGACGCGTTCCAGGCGAAGCTGTCCACCCGGGATGGAACCGAGTACCCGGTCGTGGACATCAAGGTCGACGACCTTTGCGCCGTTGACGACGGCAAGTGCCAGGAAGGGCAGTGCGGGTCCAAATACGTCGGGCTGGAGCCTTCGGACATCGATTTTGATCGTGGCGACACCCACATGACTTCGTGGCAGAAGGCATCGTTCCCCTTGACCATGTTCGACACCGAGCGCGACGCCCCGGTCACCATCTCTTTCTTCTGCACCGACAAGGGCGATTCAATCTTTGACACCGCCGTTCTGGTCGATTCAGTCAGCTTCAGGTAATGGTAAGGGGGGCGTTCCTATCCCTGACTCTCTTGTTCCAGACTGACTACTCCAGGTGGCCCTGGACAGACGTGAAGCCGTTTTCGCGGAAGAACTGCTCAACGTAGAATTTCACGTTCGAACCGGCAGGGATATCGGCCATCAGGGAATTCAGGTCAATGACCGGTATCGCGAACTCGAACAACTCCTGGCAGGTCGGCAGCTCTTCCAGCAGAGGATCGATCAGCGGTGCGATGATGCCGTTGTAGAACTCGTCCTTGGTCATTGCCATCGATGCCAGGTACTCCGGGTCGATCTCGATGATGTCGAGCATTATCAGAGGCACGTTCAGGAGTCTGATGGCAATGGTGGAATTGCCCGCTTCGTCTTCGCCGGGGTACATGTCCGCGAGCGCGATTGCCTGGATGAATAGCTCCATGTACATGGGAGAACCCATGATTTCGGCCTCGATCCTCGCGTAGAGGTCGCCGACCTGCAGCTGCAATATCTGATCCTTGTCCGGCGTGCATTCGCCCGTGAAGGTCTCGGGATTGAAAACGTAGTCTGTGTTGCAGCTTGTCAGGATCGGCGCTTCGTAGAAGTCGAGATCCACCTTTTTGAGCACCACCAGCGGAAGGTCGAGGCCGCCGAGGATGTCATCGCCGATGGAAAGGTTCAGGGTGCCTGTGTTCCAGACCGCGTAAAGCGCCTGGTTCAAAATGTCGTCGAACACGGCGAAACCGACCTGGGCATCCTCGGGAATCACGAAATCATCCGCGTTCGTCTTCAGGCAGTCCGAGCGCGAGATCGAGCCAAGGTTGTCGTGCGGAACCCCACCAGGGCCATAAATCACCGCGTCCATGTCCAGCCAGAAGCCCGGGTGGTCAAGGACGAAGGCCGATGGGTAGGTAGTGAACGAGATTTCGGTAGGCTGAGACCCGAGAATGGACGGAATCTGGAACGATTCCGAGATCTTGAATTTGGAGAACAGGTCGCCCATAACGTCGTTCAGCATCGACTCCATCTGTTCCATGATCGCGCGTTCGATCATGTCCTGGAATGTGTCGACCAGGGTGTCGATGAGCCAGTCGAGCAGGTCGCCGATGAACCCTTCAAGGTCGATGTCCAGGCCGTTGATCTCGAAGTTTGTGAACGACATCGACGACTGGAAGACGCCGTTTTCGTCCATCACGATGCTTATCGCGGTATCGATGACGAAGCTGTCGACCGCCACGTAGCCGGTCACGTCGGGGCACCAGTCGATGATGAACTGGCACTTCCCCTCGGCCTCGACTTCGAGGTCGAAGTTGTTGATCACGATTCCGAGCATCAGCTGATCCTTCTCGGGGCTGAGCGTGACCGTCGGCTTGTCGTAGGTGATGCTGCGGATGTAGACCTTGTAAGGACCGTACGATGCGATCGGGTTCGGAATCAGGTTTTCGAGTCTGAGGCCACCAACGATGTTCTCCATGATGGTCGCCAGGTCATCCGCCGGAAGCTCATGGTTTCCGTCGTCGAAGAACGAGCGCCCGAGGTAGGCCTTGACCGCGTCGTTGATGGCCGATTCTTCGGGCTTGGTAGCGTCGACATCGTAATACTTGTAGGAGAACTGGAATCCGCGGGTCTCGGATGCCTTCTGGCCCATGCTGTTTTCGATTGCCACCTCGAAGGTGTTCAAACCCTGGTGAATCTTGGGAAGCTGATAGGTGAGCTGACCGGATTTGATGAAGGTGGCCGGATCCAGCTCGACGCCGTTGATTGTCAGTTTCGAGATGCCGCTCAACGAGTCGTTGACGCTGGCGACAAGAGTAACGGATGGTTTGCCCTTTATCGTGGCCCCGCGTGTCGGATAAATGATCGAAAGCATCGGTCCGCTGCCGTCGACCCGGATCTCGAGATCCTTGAAGATCGTCTGGTCGTTCAGCAGCCGGAAGGTCAGCATGTAACGGCCTTCCTTACGAAGCAGGAACTCGCCCGAGGTCTCGCCGTTGAGCATCTTGATGCCATCGGCCGGCGAATCGACCAATACAGGCTGGCTGTCGACGACGGTCTCGAAGGGGAGAGGCGTAATCACGACAGGCGCGAAAGGCGCGTTCGTAATCACGTTGCCGAAGCGATCCGCCGTGGCCATCGTGACCTGGATGCGCTGATTTGTTCCGTAGACCGGCTTGTCGGGCACCACCTTCAGCGTTATGACCTCGGGATTGGCCGGAGTGACCGTCAGGGAGACCGGGAAAAGCTGGAACTTCGACCAGTCCTCAAGCTGGGGCACGCACTTGACCGTGTAGAGTCCGGCCTTTTCCGTGTACAGCGTCTTTCCAATGAGCTCGAGCGCGGCCGGGTGCTGAATGGACACCGGGAATCCCGTTATCCGGTTCTCGTAGAAGTCGCGGGTCTCGCATGACACGTTGGCGCTGTTGCCGGCCATCATCATCAAGGGATCAAGAATGGTGTAAATCTTCTTGGCGATGTTGGGGGTTACAGTGACCTTAACCGGTGAATCGTCACGGGTGTCGGTGTTTTCGATCCCACAGCCTACGTCGAACGTGCCGACCGTAATGAACTGCACATCGAGTCCGGACGGCCTTATGCCGTTGGACGGGTTGACCACGGGGATGAAGCCGGAGGTGATCGCGTTGCCCCACCTGTCGGCCGCTGAACACTTGATGTGAACCCACTCGCCCGCCTTGATCTCGGTCGGCTCGACGATTGATTCGATTTCGGCCGCAAGTCCCGGCTCGACAGTGATCCAGGCCGGATCCTCGTCGAGCATGCCGGCATCTGGCGCGTAGCAGGAAACGTAGAATGTCCCGGTCACCGTGAAGGTCAGCCGGCCGTCGGCGAGCGTCACGCCTTCGGGCAGGGTCATCGTGTCCGGATCAAGCGTGGTCGGTTCGAGAGCATCCGCGGTGACCCCTTCCGACACGTCACTGCCAACGTTGCCGGCAGTCTTCGGATCCCATACCAGGATCTTCACCTTTGAGGCATCCCACCCGGAACCGGCGCAGTCAACCGAAACCGACGCGCCGGCCTTGGTCGAGTCCGCGCCGAGCACTGTGTCGATGGAGTCTTCAGGCACCTGGCCGTCAAGCGGCTCCGCGGAGTCCCCGTCGGATGAGAGGTCCTTGTTGCCGGAGTTTTCGTCCCCGCAGGAGACCACCGCGAGCATGGCAACAATCAATGAGGCCATCACGACGCCATAAGAAGGCGAGCGCTTCATTCGGAAACCTCCGCGTATGCTTTGACAGGCACAGAAACAACAAGAAATTCTAGGGAAATAAGGGAGATCTTGCAAGATATCCTTTACGTTGACAGTGCCTCGGTGACCCGTCTGGTTCCGTTGAATGCCATCAGGTTAACGGCTGGCGGACCCTTCGTCGGATACTCGACCAACGCGTACGTCAGCTTATCGACCGGGCCGAAGTCGCCCAGCTCCAGCCTGACAGTCCTTGTCCAGGTACCTGTGTTCACGTAGGTCCGGTTGCCTGGGAACCGCCTGATCATCGCCTTGTGGCTGTGCCCGGTGATGAGAGTCGAGAATTCCTCGAGTCCCTTGACAGTCTTGAACGCCTGTTTCTCGAAATCACTGAAAAGACTGATGTTTTCCAGCGCGAGCTGGACCTTTTTGACCAGGCTCAGTTCCTCCTGATCCTGGCTTCCCATCGGTGCCTGCAGGAAAAAGCGGATCGACCTGGCCAGAAGCCGGACCGTGAAGCGTGTTTCAAAAACAAGACCGTACATCAGATAGGTAGACAGGGGAACAACGTGGTCAATGAGCTGGTTTTCGCGTTTTACCGGCATCAAACAGTCGAGCACGAAGCGGCTGCCGATCGGAAGGTCCAGAACCTCCCTGCCGTCGGTGGTCTTGCGTGTGGCGCGACCAGGTTCGATCCTGTTCATCGTTTCGAAGCCGTTTCCGTGGCAGATGATGACACCCATCGGAAATCGTGTGAATTCCCGGTCCGTCACGAAGGTCACTGCCTGAGTGTCCTCGGGAACGCCGAGTCTGGCGCGGATCACCCGCTGGGCCCCCGGGAACACGATGTCGATGTCGTGGTTGCCCGGGTTTATCGTCACCCTGTGATCCGGAACCGAAATGAATCTCCTCAACGCGTCGAAGACCGCAGGATGGCCGCGCACGCACCTTGCCACTTTAGCCGCCGCGATCGGTTCAGTCACTTCCGTCGGGAATGTTCCCTCCCAGGGTACCTTCAGGGTGTCGAGGAAATCGCCGTTGATGAACAACTCGACCGGGACGTCAGCGAACCGGCCGGAGCAGTGGTGGTCAATCAGTTCCGCCAGTTTGTCGTCATGGTGAAAATCCTCGAAAGGATTGACTATTCCCGGGGCATGACCCGAGCCGAGGTGCGTGTCCGAAAAGATGACCTTCACCTCGGAAAGCGAAGATGTCCCTGTCTCGGCCATCTGCCTTTGTACCTCGTTGTGTGAGACTGTAACGTAGCCGAAACGATGTTATCATCACGCGGAGCGCTCGACAAACGCGTCCCTTTGCAGAGCGGTGGGGGATATCAATGAAGCCTCTGGTTACAATTTTTCTTGCATTGTTGTTGCTTGCCGGTTGCGGTAGTGGGAGCGGGGGTGGATCAGGCACGTATTCCGCGCTTGAGTCCTGCGACTACGGCTCTACCTGTGTTGCAGTTGTTCAGAAGGCACTCGCCGCGGTCAATCCTTCGCCTGAATTGCTTGCCAGCGTTCTTCACGTCAGGATGAACTCTCTGATGAAGTCTCCGCCGATCGAACCGGAGTTTCTGACCGGCATCGGGATCAGTCGGGAGCAGGGATTCGCGATCATCGGCGCCGACATCGAGCGCCTTGAGGCCATGGAGGGCGGCGAGGCTTATGCCCGTGACGCGAAGGTCGTTCTTAAGTTCATGCAGGCACCGTCCTGCGCGAATCTGTCAGAACTGGAACTGCTTCGAAAAAGCGGAGGAAAGTTCGCCGATTCCGCGGCCACCGCGGGGATATCAGCGCTTACGCAGTTGTTCACGGCGATAACACCCGAAAACAGTTCGTATGTGGCCGTGGCGATGAGGACGCTGGTCGGTTGTGACGTTTCCGATCGGGCCGGGGCCGGAGCGATCGTCGTCGCCACCAGAACCAGGCTTTCGGAACTCCTTGAGAACTGTCCGACCGGAAGTTCGGGCGACGCCGTGCTGTTGTCGATGTGCGAGGAAGGGCGCATGCAGGTCAATGGCAGGGATATTCCTCTTCCCATCACCGACGGAACATCCGGCGAGACCGCCGGCGCATTCCCCCCCCAGGGGCGTTCCATCGGTCTTGCCATGAATCCTCCGTGGATATTCTCGCTTTCGGCCGGACGTCTTGCCGTGTACGACCAGCCGGTGCTCAAGGCAGGTTTGTTCCAGGTGCCTGACGTGGTTCCAGAGGTGCTGATTGACCTGCGGGACGTGCACAGGCCCGAGGACGTCAAGACTGCCATCCATCATGCTCTTAACGGCCGTAGTGAGTGGCAGCGGTCTGCCGACGAGAAAAGCCGTTTCCTCTTTTTCGTGGTGGACAGGACCGCGACCTTCGCTGACCTTGCCGAGGTGATGGCCGCGATGTCCGCCGAGACCGACGCGTTACCGCTTATTGCCGTCCTTCCCTGCGGAGCCGCTTCCCCGGTCTGGAGACCGATGAACTTTTTCATCAGCACGCGTCACTTGTTTTCCCCGGACGGGAAACGTTCGTCGTGGAACGCGCCTGTTGACGGAAAGCAGCCCACCGGCCACCTGGAATTTGAACTGAATCCCTTCTCACTGCGCATGGGCGATCGCGTGGTCGAGATTGCCCGCGCATCCGGGGGACTGGTGAATTCCGGGTACGACGTGCGTGGCGTGAATGCCCTGGCCGCCGAGATGATAGCGGCCGGTCGCCCGCGTGCGGCCCGAATCAAGGTTTCTCAGGCCGTCACTGTCGAGATGCTTGAGACAGTGCTTGAGGCGATGGCTTACCGGTTCCCGAAGGAAGCGATGGAGTCGGCCGCCGCGTTCAACTCGGCCCAGGAGATCAGAAAGGAGATTGGACGGTACGACTACCTGCTTGGCTGGGTCGTGCTGGACGTTAACTGGTGACGCGTTTCGCGCGCCCCGGGGGGAGTCGATGTCTCAGGCAACAGGAAACTTACCGATCGTGGATTTCAGGTCAGACACGCTTACCAGGCCGTCCGAAGCCATGCTGCAGGCGATGATTTCCGCGGAACTGGGCGACGACGTCTACGGCGAGGACCCGACGGTCAACGAACTCGAACGCCGTGCCGCCGAGATCATGGGGAAAGAGGCGGCGATATTCACGGTCACCGGCACGATGGCCAATTCGCTGTCAATCAGGCTTCAGACCGAGCCGGGTGACGAGGTGCTGATGCACCGCCTCTGCCATCCGTTCCACCACGAAGGGGGCTCGCCGGCTTCGATATCCGGTGTCACCATCCGTCCGCTCGATGGGGAGTCCGGATGCGTGACTCCCGAGATCCTCGCGGCGTCATTGCGTCCGCCGGCAAGACACATGTCAAGACAGCGCATGTTCTGGATGGAGAACACTCACAATGCCGGCGGCGGGGCCGTACTCGGATTTGAGACGATGCTGGAGACCTCAAGGATGGCTCACGAGGCCGGTCTGAAGGTACATATCGACGGCGCCCGGATCTTCAACGCATCGATTGCGTCGGGAGTGCCTGTCCAGCGGTATGCGTCGGTGGCCGATACGATCAGTTTTTGTCTGTCCAAGGGACTTGGCGCCCCGGTTGGCAGCCTGCTGTGTGGCCCGGCCGGACTGATAGCTGACGCCAGGCGTTTCAGGCATATGCTCGGTGGTGGGTGGCGTCAGGCAGGGGTGCTGGCCGCGGCCGGTATCTATGCACTCGAGAACAACAGGGCGCGCCTGGCCGTGGACCATGAAAACGCGCGGATCCTTGCGGATGCGATAGCGGCCGGAGGGCACCTGAAGGTGACTGCCCCGGTTCAGACCAACATGGTCATGTTCGCGCCCATCGATCCGAACGTCGGTGTCGCGACCATGATAGAGCGGCTCGCCGCGCTCGGAATCCACGTGGGCCGAAGCACCTGCGGTTCCGCCAGGGCCGTCACGCATCTGGATATCGATTCCCCCCGGATGGCCCGCGCTGTTGAGGTGTTTCAGCGGTTCGTCATCTAGCTTGTCAACGAGGTGCACCATGCTTCCTCCCAACGTGCTCGAGCTTATCGGTACAGGGTCCACGCGGACCAGGATCGCCGTCGTCGGCGCGTCGAACAATCCTGAGAAGTATGGAAATACGATCGTGGTCACGCTGGTGGAACATGGATTCACCGTGCTTCCGGTTAATCCGGTCGACGACAGGATCATGGGCATTCCAGCTTTCAAGGACATCAATCTGGTGACAGACCCGGTTCACATCGTCGACTTTGTTACCCCGCCGTCGGTCACGGCCACGGTACTCAAATCGATGGACCCGGCAAGATTCGGCATCCTGTGGTTCCAGGACGGTTCCTGGGACGAGGCATGTATCGAGATGGCGCGCGCCAGGTTCGCCACGGTGGTCTTCAACGCCTGCATCATGGTGGCGGTCAGGACGGCGGCTTATCAGCCCCGATGATCGGCGGGCCGGGGAACCTCGGGAACCGGAACGCGCAGCCTCAGCTGGCCCATCTCCCAGGTCAGCGTTCCGTTCAGCCCAACGGCACTGCAGAAGTCCAGGTATCGACGGTTCTCAAGGTCGAACGTCGATTCGAGCCACTTGATTCCACGATCGGCGGCTACGGCCAGGCTGGCGTCCACCAGTAATCGTCCGACTCCCTGACGCTGCCAGGGATCTCCGACCACGATGGCGAACTCGGCCTCGCCGGGAGCGAACATGCCGAGCCTGGCGATGCCGACCAGCACCTCGCCCCGACGCGGATCCTCGTATGCCGCCGCCACCGCGAAGCTTCCTTCCGAGGTGCAGCCGACGCAGCGTCTCGCGCGTTCCTCGGTCATCACCGGAATCGGTTCCTGAAAACGGTGGAAAATGGTCTGCGGTGAAAAGGTCTTGAACAGCACCTGCATTGCCGGGATATCGCCCGGTCCGAGCATCCTCAGAACCAGCCTCTCTCCGGACTTCAGCACGCCCTCGCGGTTCTTCAGTATCTCGGAATTCATACGCCTTCTCCTTCGCTGTTGAGCATCGCGATGGCCTTTTCCCGCAGTTCCCGTCGAAGGATTTTGCCTACCGCGGATCGCGGCAGTGCATCGGTGATGACTATTCTCCTGGGGACCTTGTATCTGGCCAGGCGTTCCCGACACCAGGTGACTACCTCTCCGCCCCGGAGCGTGGCCCCCGGTCGTGGAACCACGAAGGCCCACACCGTCTCGCCGCGGTGACGATCCGGGATGCCGACAGAAGCCGCCTCAAGAATATCCGGGTGCGCGTACAGGACCTCGTCTATTTCGCGCGGGTAGATGTTGTATCCACCGGCGATGATCATCTCCTTCTTACGGCCGGCAATGAAGAAGAAGCCATCCTCGTCCCGGAAGGCGATGTCACCGGTGAACAGCCAGCCGTTCCGCAGCGTCACCGCGGTCTCGTCCGGATGGTTCCAGTAACTTTTCATCACCTGGGGGCCCCTGATGATCAGTTCGCCCGGCTGATGATCCGGCATCTGTCGCGTTCCCTGGGCGAGATCGACGACCATCGAGTCGGTGCCGGGCATCGGCACGCCGATTGAGCCTGCCTTCCTGAGGCCGAACAGAGGATTGACGTGAGTCACCGGCGAGGCCTCGGTCAGACCGAAACCCTCGGTAATCCTGGCCCCGGTCAGTGACTCGAACCTGTTCATCACCTCAAGCGACAGGGGGGCTGAACCCGAGAAACAACCCTTGATCGAGGACAGGTCGCGTCGCTCGATCCCCGGGAAGCGGTTGATACCCTCGAACATGGCGGGTACTGCCGGGAACATGGTCGGTCTGTGTTTTTCTATCCCCGAGATAAGAGATTTGAGATTTCTGGGATCCGGAACCAGCAACATGGTGGCCCCGATGGCCGTGGGCACGTTAAGGCAGCAGGTGAGCCCGAATACGTGAAAAAATGGCAGCGCGCACACGAAGATCTCGCGCCCGGCCCTCAGCCCGGGGAACCAGACCGCAACCTGATGGGCGTTCGAGAGCAGATTGGAATTGGTCAGTACCGCGCCTTTGGATATGCCCGTCGTTCCGCCGGTGTACTGCAGGCAGGCCATGTCATCCGGAAGGCCCGGTGAAGGGCTGGTGGCTTCGCGCCGCCGTGCGAGCATGTCTTCGAACCGGTGGACTCCCGGTTCGGGCGGCACCCTCGCCCACAGCCCTTTCCTGCGCCCGACCAGCGGGTACAACTGCCGCTTGGGAAAAGGCAGGAAATCCCGGATACCCGCGACGATGATATTGCGCAGCCCGGTAGCATGCCTGATCGCACGGACACGGTTCATCCACAGCCCGTCGAGGGTGATCATGGTGTCGGCCCCCGAGTCGACGAGCATGTGGCGGATTTCCGGGGCCACGTACATCGGGTTTGCCATGACCACGCACGCGCCAAGCCGGTGCACCGCGAAGCAGGCGATCACCATCTGCGGGATGTTCGGGAGCTGCAGTACGACCTTGTCTCCCCTGCCGACGCCCAGCGCCGCAAGTGAGGTCGAAAAGTCCCGGACGTATCGACCCAGTTGTTCCCAGGAGATGGTCGTGCCCTCGAATATCAGCGCCGTCCGTTCGCCCCATGCGGCCACGGTTCGCTCGAACTGTTCCCAGATGGATCGCGCGGGGCCTGCCTCCACGTCTCCAAAGAGCGGGGAGATTGCTGGATATCCGGTCGGGATGCCTTGTTCGTAGTGGCGAAACCAGGGCCTTTCCTGATCAATGGCAAGGTCGTCCATCTCTGATGGTCTCCCTGGCATGGAAAAGATGATCTTGACTGTTCAGTGCCGTCGCGGTCAAGCCGGGGACGACAGGAGTCACTCTGGATGGGGGATTCAACCGTAAATGAAGAACATCGCAATGATGGTCTCGAGGTTCCAGATTGCGTGAGCCAGCATCGACGACCTGAGTCGTCCGGTGTGTTCGTAGGTCAGGGCCAGGGTGAAGCCGATGGCCCAGATCTGAAGGAACCCGGGCGCGGACATGTGGGTCGCCGCGAATACCATGCCGCTGAGGGCCGCCGCTCCGAACGGTGTCATCAGCGCCCGAAGTCGACGGTAGAAGAAGCCGCGGAAAAGAAGCTCCTCAAAGATCGGCGCGAGCACCACCGACGACAGGATCAGCAGCGCCTTGTCCTGGATGGAGGCTCCGGCCAGGATGAGATATT
Source organism: uncultured Anaeromyxobacteraceae bacterium (assembly GCA_964573455.1). GTDB lineage: Bacteria > Myxococcota_A > UBA9042 > DTJE01 > DTJE01 > JAGOFO01. Next base: position 21,471 of record CAZNJW010000020.1, read on the forward strand.
CAATCGAGTCGCTGCTGGTTCCCTGATCGCCGGTGAAGGCACTCAACATCGTGGCGATTATGACGATCGGCCACATCATCGCGTATCCCCGCAGGCCACCGACCAGCGCCCCGCCGGCCGGTGCGGCTGTGCCGGGCCGGAGCGACACGCCGAGAATCCGGTGCCATGAAGGTTCGGATTCGGTCGCTCCATAGCGCAGGGCAATGGCGATTCCACCCGAAGCGATGACCGCGTAGGAAATCAGGAGCATCATGGGGGCGGTCATGTCGGGTGCGATCCTGGCGATGACCGCCGGCATGAGCAGGCTGACCGAAAGAAACAGAACCATGAACCAGATGTAGACCGCCGTTGGAGCTGCGAGCAGCCCGAGATCCACGGGCTGCTTTTCGCCTGGAGCCTTTGCCGGCTGCGGTTTCTGCCATCTAACCCACGCGATCACGCCCCAGGACAGCAGGAACATGAACACGATCAGGAGAGCAGCCGACCAGGTTTCATGAACAGTCCGGCGGTGCGCCGCCAGCAACGACTCGACCAGCACCAGCCCGGTCCCGTCCATTACCGCCAGCACGGCCAGGTCGCGGTACTCCAGGTCGATGTTCATCGACCTCAACCGGGCGAGGTCATCGAGGTCCGGCACGAACGTGGGATCCAGAGCCCATTCGACGAGAACGCCGGCCCCGGGATCCGTTTCGACCGCATTTCCCGCGAAAAGGGGAACCAGGTGCTTCGCGCCGACGGCAGCCGCGGCCGCAGCACCCTCAAGATGATCCTGTTCCCGCATCAGAGGCAGGCCCGCCACAGGTTCCAGAAGGGTCGCGGCCGTGTCGTGAAAAAGAGAGCGCTCCGCGCCCGCGGCACCCGGCTCCGCGACCGCGACCGTCATCTTGAGCGCCGGCTTGAGAAGCATGGTGTTGAGATTCTGTACCGGGGGAGGCTCGGGTTCCATGGTCGAAACGAATACCGATGCAGCTATCACGAAGATGGCACCAGCGACCAGCGTGGCTTTGTCGGGCGTTTTCATGCCCGGGAATATACCAGCACGGCATCTGGCTGTCAGCAGAATCGCTTCGCGCACGCACGTAAGATTGACTTTGATCGCGTGCGCCCCTATTTTTCAACGTGGCGTATCATGGCCCAGTATTCGGGAGGGTTCCGGTGGGATTGAAACTATTTAACACGGTTACCAGATCCAAACAGGAGTTCGTTCCCCTGCGGGAAGGCAAGGTGGGGATGTATGTGTGCGGAGTGACGGTGTACGACCGGTGCCATATCGGGCACGCCCGCGCCTACGTCGCGTTCGACACTATCTACAAGTACCTCAAGTATTCCGGCTACGACGTCACTTATGTCAGAAACTTCACGGATGTCGACGACAAGATCATCAACCGGGCGAACGAACGCGGGTTGTCGGTCAACGAACTGACAGACACCTTCATTTCGGAGTTCCGTTACGACATGAGCCAGCTCGGGATCGCTTCGGCCGACGTGGAACCACGGGTCACCGAGCATATTCCCCAGATCATCGAGATGGTTCGGAAGATCATCGACAACGGCCACGCCTATGTGGTCGATGGCGACGTCTACTACGATATCCAGTCGTTTCCCGGTTACCTGGGGCTCTCCGGCCGCAAGCTTGACGACATGCAGGCCGGCGCCAGCGATCGTGTGGACGTGACCGATTCCAAGAGACACCCTATGGACTTCGCTCTCTGGAAGTCGGCGAAGCCCGGCGAACCTTTCTGGGACAGTCCGTGGGGACCGGGAAGGCCCGGCTGGCACATCGAGTGCTCGACGATGAGCGCGCAGTATCTTGGGGATGTGTTCGATATCCACGGCGGCGGGGCCGATCTGGTCTTCCCGCACCACGAGAACGAGCGCGCCCAGTCCTGGGCCGTATCAGGCATGGAGTTCGTCCGGTACTGGATGCATAACGGCTTCGTTCAGGTCGACAAGGAGAAGATGTCCAAGTCGCTGGGCAACTTCTTCACGATTCGCGACGTCATCCAGCGTTTCCATCCGGAGTCGCTCAGATACTTCCTGTTGACGACGCATTACCGCAGCCCGATCAACTTCACGGATTCGGCACTCGAAGAGGCCGAAAACCGGGTCGAATACCTGTACGAGAGCGTCGCGGCCGCCCGCAGGTGGCTTTCGGCGCACCCCGCGGCCCGTGACGTGGTCGAGTTCAATACGTTCCGTGACCGGTTCGTGTCGATGATGGACGATGACTTCAACACGGCGGCCGCCCTGGGGCTGTTCGCCGAAGAGGCCAAGGCTCTGAACGAGGCGCTCGCGGTTAAAGGCAAGGCCCCCGAAAAATCGGCGCGGATTGCCACATTGCTCGAGGCCATTCTGGATCAGGGCGCGGTTCTCGGTCTCTGCATCGGCGAGCCCGCCGGCATTCTTGATGACATACAGGCAAAGAAACTGGCAAGGTCGGGGCTCGACAGGCAGGCGATCGTCGCTCTGGTTGACAAGAGGAATAACGCTCGCGCGCAGAAGGATTTCGCAAGCGCGGACGAGGCGCGCGCGGCCCTGCTGGAGATGGGCGTCTCGGTGATGGATACCCCGGAGGGAACACGGTGGAAGCTGAACTGAAGCGCCGCCGTCCGCCACGTGTTCAACAGGCGCCATCGCCGATCGGTCCCCTTGAGGAACTGAATCGGCTGTGCGATCTGGTGACGCGCGGGG